>CBDVDF010000438.1:0-2103 GCA_965372675.1 uncultured Desulfobacterales bacterium | reverse complement strand
TGGGACCTGGATAGTCGATGGATTGATCGTGGCATACTGCAAATTGGATGAACTGGGCTATGCCCATTCGGTGGAATCATGGCAGGTTGGTGGGCTGAAAGGAGGCCTGTACGGAATTTCACTCGGCTCGGTCTTTTTCGGGGAATCGATGTTCAGCCTGGCTCCGAACAGTTCCAAGGTCGCCATGGCCGCCCTGGTCGGGAAACTGAGCAACTGGGAGTTCGACATGATCGACTGCCAGGTCGGGACCGCCCACCTGAAAAGTCTGGGGGCCGAAGAGATATCCGGTGATGAGTTCTGGGAACGCTTGGCTCTGTCGGTCGACAAGCCAACTCTGGTTGGGAACTGGAGTGACCTCTAACCCCGCATATTTCCGGATCCAACTAATGTGTAGCGGCAACGAAACTATCGACCCCAAACTCCGGACGACAAAAAGCCCGGGAGCGAATTTAATCCAGTCCCGGGCTCTATGGTTGCTTAAATATTTTTTTCTTTACTGTCCTGATCAACCCACGAGAGCCGAAACATAACCGCTGATCACTCCGAGTGGACCGTTGCTGACAACAGCAGCAACCAGACAGGCGGTGGCCCAGAGGCCAACAAGACCGGAAGCTCCGGCCATCGTTATCATGGTAGCCTTGGAGAGAGAATCGATAGCAGCATTACTTGAGTCGGTGGCGATTGCGTTGGTTTTGATTTGAGCGTTCATTTTGTTTCCCCTTATTATCTGGTTGTTATGTCTGTTTCGTGTGCTTGCATTTGTCTTCTTAGCATTGCCAGAACCATGCCAACAATCAACAATCGCGCAATTTCAACATTATAAGATTTCAGCCTGTCGTTTGCTCTGCCATGATGGCATGGCGATCTTGCCATAATGACACGAATTCTGAATCGCAATGACTCAAACAACAGCTTTCTCCTCCCCCTCCTCATTATCGAACTTGGATTTAATCTTCTCGCAGCTAAGCAGATAAGAATTTGACATCCTCAACCATTAAATAATAACGTTAAATATCTAGTGGCGACAAAATGATCGATAATTAAGCAGCCCTGAATAAAGGTGACGACAATGCTGATCAGACCTGCCGATAATACTGCCTGGTATAAACGATTCGCCGGACTCCTGCTGATAATGGCCGCAGGCTTCACTCTTACCGCCTGCATGCCACCCCCGCCCCGATATGCTGCGGTGCCGGTAAGGACAACGGCCCAACCACCGCCTCCCCCGACCGAGGTTTTCTTCTATCCGAACCGGGGACAGGGCTCGGAACAACAGGACCGGGATAGTTACGAATGTTACCTGTGGGCCGTCAACCAGACAGGTTTCGACCCCAGCGCCACCAATCTTGCCCCACATCATAAAGTTGTCGTGGTGGCCGAACCTCCCCCCGGCACAGATACCGCCGCCGGTGCGATCACCGGGGCCATGCTGGGGGCTGCCGTTTCATCCCACGGCAATATGGTCGAGGGGGTTCTGGTTGGTATGATGGCCGGGGCAATTTTCGGCTCGGCTTCTGATGCCGCCCGCCAGGAGCAAACCTACCGTCTACAGGAACATTATGATCGCCAGGCCGGTCAACATACCGCCGCGATCGAACGGCAGGCCGAAGAATACCGCCGTGCTCTCTCAGCCTGCCTGGAAGGCCGCGGCTACACCGTCCACTGAACTGAATTAATGACTCAAATTGAATATCAGACGAGGCAGATACCATGAAAAAAACCCGCTTGCCCATCATCGCCATGATCCTGGTGATATTTTCTACCTGCCTGCTGGCCCCGGTATGGGCCGACCGGGGGCGCGGACGAGATAACGACAAGAAATGGCAGAAATCTAAAAACTCCCGCTCCGAGCACAACTACAAGAGCCGTTACCGGGAAGATCGCAAGCGGCAGGAAAAATATCGGCAAGACAAGAATTATGTTTTCGATAAACGCTACAACCACAACCGCTACTACCCCAAACGGGGTCACGCTGTAAAAGAGCTACCGCATAACTACCGGGTCTTCAATTATCGCCGCTCCAACTACTATTTTCATGACGGCATCTGGTATCAGCCCGCCAGGATCGGCTTTACGATCATACTACCTCCGGTCGGCCTGGTC
>CBDVDF010000437.1:0-2103 GCA_965372675.1 uncultured Desulfobacterales bacterium | reverse complement strand
AATGGCAGTAATGTTGTAGTTGATCAAGGTAAATGGAGTTGGTCCGAACTGTGGACCAAGGAGGATTGGTGGGCCATCTGGCTCGGCTTTACCATCCTGGTGATCGGCATGTTTGTTTATTTTCCGCACAGCGGCGATATGAAGGCCAAGATCGAAAAAGCGGAGGCAAAATACAGTGTCGCCGCCAACCGGACCACAGCCATCAAGACCATTGCCTGGTACAAGCTATCCGATGGCAAGAAAAAGGCGGAGGCCAGGAAGATCTCGGCCGGTAAATGGCTAAGTAAGCTGGCCGGTAAACCAGGGAAATGGACTTCTAATCCGCTAGATTCTTTTATGATGGGAGAGGCGCAAGCCAAGGCCAAGGCCGAGAAGGCCATGGTCAAGTACGAGAAGAAAAAGGCTGCTGCGGATGAATCGTTTGTTGCAGCTGAAGGCGCCGAAGCAGCCGCCGAGGCCGCGCTTTTTAAGGATGAAGGCCTGAATTTAGCCGCTACCTCGGCTATAGATAAATGGCGTGATGCGAAGCTTCTTGCCGGCAAAGCCAAGAAGAAAACCAAGGCCAAGGCTTTTAACAAGATCGGTATGCTGATCCTGCTTGGTATTATTGCCTGTTTCTTTTTCGGGATCCCGATGATCTTTATGGGCCAGTCCTTTGGTAAATTTGCCCTCGCTTTTGCCTTTATTTATGGTTTGACGGTGTTGACCTGGTTCTGCAGTAATCAGGCAACCATGAAACATTACGGGATTGGCTATGCCTTCTGGGCTATTCTGATCGGCATGTTGATCAGTAATACGGTCGGTACTCCCAAATGGGCCATGCCGGCGGTCCAGACCGAATATTATATCAAGACCGGTCTGGTTCTGCTGGGCGCCAAGATCCTTTTTGAAAAAATTATCACCATCGGTACGGCCGGTATCTTCGTGGCCTGGGTCGTTACCCCGACAGTCTGGCTGGTTACATACTGGTTTGGTCAGAAAATCGTCAAGATGCCGTCCAAACGCCTTAATGCGGTTATCTGCTCCGATATGTCGGTCTGCGGGGTCTCGGCTGCTATTGCCGCCGCTTCTGCCTGCCGGGCCAAGAAAGAAGAGCTGACCCTGGCCGTAGGCCTTTCCCTGATTTTTACAGCCATCATGATGATCGTTATGCCTGCGGTTATTAAAGGTACTTTCCCGGTCGATAAACAGATGATCCTCGGTGGTGCCTGGATGGGTGGGACCATCGACGCATCCGGTGCAGTTGCTGCGGCCGGTGCATTTCTCGGTGAGAAGGCGCTCTATGTTGCTGCCACCATCAAGATGATCCAGAACGTCCTGATCGGCGTTATTGCCTTCTTCCTGGCTCTTTATTTCACCACCAAGGTCGAAGTTGAAGAGACCGGTGCTAAAGTCGGTCTTACTGAGATCTGGTTCCGTTTTCCAAAATTCGTCCTCGGTTTTATTGTCGCCTCGCTTGTTTTTTCAATGATCTACTCCGGCTACAATGACGAAGCCAGCGGTTTGGGTCGGGCGATGATCGACAAGGGTGCGGTCAAAGGCATGAGCGATCTGTTCAGGAAATGGTTTTTCACCTTTTCCTTTGTCAGCATCGGGCTGGCGACTAATTTCCGTGAGCTGAAGGATCATTTCATGGGCGGTAAGCCGTTGATCCTTTATGTTTTCGGTCAGTCGCTCAACCTTATTCTGACCCTGGTTATGGCGTATATCATGTTCTATGTGGTATTCCCTGAATTGACTGCGACTATCTAGGCGGAAGAACGTTTGATAAGATTAGACATCCGGGAGGATCAAACCTCCCGGATGTCTTTCCTGCCGGATCAAATATGGGGTTAATAAATTGACTACTGAAACCATCCAAACTCCTGCAAAACACCCCTGGTTGATAATATGCTCCGTTCTTTTTGTGGTCTGGGTGTTCGGCTGGGTCGTTGGCCCTTTACTTAATGAACACATCCCGATCTTCAGGCAGATCATGAAAGTTGCCGATGAGCGGGATATTGATACATCCGCCTATATGTATGAAGAGAACGCCGGATCGTATGATGCAGAATATTATCTGAGTGATTCTTTTAAGCACTCCGGGCGGGATGATTACGGTCC
>CBDVDF010000436.1:0-2108 GCA_965372675.1 uncultured Desulfobacterales bacterium | reverse complement strand
GACGCCGCTGATCGGTTCGCTGATCGTCATGAGGTGCGGCAAGCGTCCCGATCTACGGGAAGGGGTGTCTGTCGCCGCCTCGGTGACCATGTTTCTGATCATCCTTTCCATGGTCCCGGAGGTTCTTAACGGCAATCGGCTGATCTATCCGATGTTCAAGATCCTGCCCGGGCTTACCATCACCTTGAGGGCGGATGCCTTTTCGATGATCTTTGCCGTGGCCGCCTCTTTCCTGTGGATGCTGGCGGTCTTCTACTCGATGGGTTACATGCGGAGTCTGAAGGAACATGCCCAGACCCGTTTCAATGCCTGCTTTGCTTTGTCTCTGTTCGGCGCCATGGGCGTGGCTTTCTCTGACAACCTCTTCACCATGTATCTCTTCTACGAGATCGTCAGTGTCTGTACCTACCCGCTGGTTGCGCATCACCAGGATGGTGAATCTTACGGGGGGGCCAGGAAGTATCTGATTTACCTGACCTCCACCGCCAAGGGGCTGTTGCTGCCGGCGATGATCCTGATCTATGTGATGACCGGTACCCTTGACTTTGCCGATAATATCACCACTGGGATCTTCCCGGCTGATGCCAGTTCGGCGATGGTGACCATGCTCTATATCTTCTGCCTGCTCGGTTTTGCCAAGTCGGGCATCATGCCTCTTCATAACTGGCTACCATCGGCGATGGTCGCACCGACCCCGGTCAGTGCTCTGCTCCATGCCGTTGCGGTCGTAAAGGTCGGGGTGTTCTCGACGACCAGGGTGATGCTTTACGTTTTCGGGACCAGTACCATGGGGGCGCTCAACCTGGGGATCCCAACGGCCTATTTTGTTTCCTTTACCATCCTGATGGCCTCGGTTATCGCTCTGAGCAAGGATAATCTCAAGGCGCGGTTGGCCTATTCGACGGTCAGTCAGCTTGCCTATATCACCCTGGGCGTGGCCCTGCTCACGACCAGCGGTATTCAGGGCGGCCTGATCCATATTGCCAACCATGCCTTTGCCAAGATAACCCTGTTCTTCTGCGCCGGGGCAATTTATGTCGCCTCCCGCAAGAAGAATATTTCCGAGATGGGTGGTCTGGGGCGCACCATGCCTTTCACCTTCGCCGCCTTTGCTATTGCCTCGTTGAGTATGATCGGGGTGCCGCCGGTGGCCGGCTTTGTCACCAAGTGGAAATTGCTGATGGGGGCCCTGGAAATGGAGGCCCATTATATAGGAATAATCCTGATCCTGCTGACCAGTACCCTGCTCAATGTCGGCTATTTCGCGCCGGTTACCTTCAGGGCATTTTTCGGTAAACCACCGGTGGGCGAGAAGTTCGAGGGGATCAGGGAAGCTCCTCTGTCGATGCTGGTACCTTTGATGATAGCCGCGGTCATCTCGGTTGTTCTGGGTATCTATCCCGACTTTTTCATGTACTTTGTCAAGGCGGTGACTGGATGATAGTCAAACTGATCGATTTTTTGCGAGACCGGCTCAAAATAGTTATCTGGCTCTGTTATCTGGGGTTGGCCCTGCTGGTAGCCTGGGATATTATTTTCGTCGACAAACATCATGCCCATACCGGGCCGGAGCATTGGTGGTTTTTCTGGTCTGCATTCGGTTTTGTGGCCTGTGCGCTGATCATTATCCTTTCCAAGTGGTTCGGCCATTTCAAGTGGTTTGGTAAGTTCACCATCATGGCCCGGGAGGATTATTATGATAAATGATCTGTGGGTCCATCCCGCTCTGGTCCTGATCATCGGTGCCCTGATCCTGCCCTTCGTCCAGCGCGGGCCGTTGCGCAAGGTATTTCTGGTCGGTGTGCCGGTTGCGGCCTTCCTGTTTGTCTATTTTATGGATCACGGCACCCATGCCACCATGCAGTTCATGGACTGGCAGCTGACCTTCGGTCGGGTTGACTCCCTGAGTACGGTTTTTGCCTATATCATGACCTTGATGTGTATTATCGGCACCATCTATGGTCTCCATGTTGAAGAAGATGTCCAGCATATTGCGGCCTGGTTCTATGTGGCCGGTTCGTTGGGGGTTATCTTTGCCGGTGACTACCTGGTCCTTTTCCTCTTCTGGGAACTGAGCCTGGTTCCAATCTATTTTCTCATCAGTCTCT
>CBDVDF010000435.1:0-2117 GCA_965372675.1 uncultured Desulfobacterales bacterium | reverse complement strand
ATCCGCAGGGTCGAGCGCCCCTTCTCGCTGGCCGGCGACAGAAAAAGCGCCACCATCTTCTCCTGCCCCTTCTTTACAGAATAGAGGACAAACTCTTTCTTGCTGCCATCCGGTTCAATATTGATCAGCTTCCGGTACATCTCGTAGGATTCCGGCTGCAGGTTTTTATCGACCTGCTTAAGGATCGCATTACCGTCAAGGGCCAAGGCCGTCGTGGCAAAACAGAGGACGACCGGCAACAAAACCAGCAGTATTTTAATTTTTCTCAAGGACCGCTTGCACAACTTCATGGGCAACTCCCGTTTTAATAATGTATTCAATTTTAAATGAGCTCAAAGCCCGCTCCATCTTGGCGCCGAATTCTCCGGCCACCACCAGGATCACTCCCTCACCGGAAAGAAAGACCGCCGCTTTTGGACCGGCCCCACCGGCAATGCCGGCAAAGGGGTTCCGCTCCGTCCTAAGATACTTCCCTCCACCGTCGAAAAAAAGAAAATACGGTGCCCGGCCAGCCTTATCACTGACCGTAGCATTCTGTTCCGGACTGTTGGCCGCAACGGCGATCGTAACCGTTGCTGCGGAAGCACCCGCAGTACCTGCCACGATCAACCCGAAAAGCAGTAGAAACAGCCAAATTTTTATTTTCAGACAGCGCATAACAATTCTCCCGGATACCTGGATTTACCACACCTTTTGTAACTATTCAGACAAGGACAAAAAGGTTACTAGTTTCAAAACCGTAGCTGTTCAGCAGTGCTCAGATTCGTGCAGATAAGCTGCGACTTCGAGCAGGCCGGCGAGCTATAGCTAGCTATGCGAGCCGGCCTGCTCGTGCGAAGATGGGCGCCCCGCAGGAAGTGCCCTTGGGGTATGCCGATGGGCAGCTACGACGCCATCAGACGTGGCGGAGGGCCGTTATCGGATCCATCTTTGCTGCCTTATAGGCCGGCTGCAGGCTGGCAAGCACTGCGATACCGATAACCACCAGTACGACGGTGACCACCTCGTTTGCAGAAATAGTGGGCGACAGCATCAAGCCGGTCTGGCGGCCAAAATCAAAACTGATCTGGGAGGCATTCATCATGGCAATACTGCCCAGACTGATAATCGTGCCGATCGCGGTCCCCAAAATACCCAGCAATAACCCTTCGACCAGGAATAGGCCCAAGATCTTGCCGGGCAGGGTGCCGATGGCAGAAATAGTGCCGATCTCGTTGATCCGTTCATAGACCGCCATGATCATCACGTTCATGATACTGACCAGGACGATGGCGACCAGCATGATCTTGATAAAAAAGGTCATCAGATCGATCATCTTGGCAATATTAAAAAACGGTGAGATCTTCTCCCAGGTGTGGACCTCAAATACCGGCTTGTCCTGCGCATTCCTTATTGAACCAAGCTCACTCTTCAGACGGGCAAAGGTGGTCGGCAACTGGTCCATATTTTTTAAGCGGATGGCGATCTCACTAACCTCCACCCCATTGATCCGCAGCAGAGACCTGGCATCTTCAAGATGGATCATACCATCACGGCCGCCCGGACCGGAAATACCCTCCAGGATACCGCGCACCTGGAACGACTGGCCGTTCACCGAACCATCCTTGTTGTTGGCCACCAGGACGATGGTATCGCCAACCTTGACCTTCATGCCCTTGGCAAGCAATTCAGGGATCAGGATCTCGCCCTTTTCGATCAGACCATCTTTCTGGCCCTGGATGATCCGTTTGGTCAACAGAGGAGCGGTTTTTAATTCCTGGGCCGGCATCACCGCATTAAGCCTGATATTGCTGGTCTCGGTGAAATTACTGAACATGGCGCCCAGTTTGATCCGCATCGAGTAGGCCTCAACATCCTGATCGGCCTTGAGGATCTGCTCGATCTTTTTGACCTGCTTGGCATTAAGATTTCTATTGAGGGGCAGACTGTCGATCGAGGCCATATAGCCTTTCTTGTGGATCTGCAGATGGCCCAGCATTGAATCGGTGATCTGACCGACCATCATGGTCTTGAATGAGCCGGATACCGAAATAAAGAGCAGCACCGCCACCACCCCCAGGCTGATCAGCATCGAAGTCAGCAGGGTCCGTCGTTTATAGCGCCGCAGGTTTCGGGCC
>CBDVDF010000434.1:0-2118 GCA_965372675.1 uncultured Desulfobacterales bacterium | reverse complement strand
CGTGGGCCCGGCAGGCGGCGCAAGAGAGGGACACGGCCGACGCGGCCCTCACCGACATCGACTTTCAGGGCCGCGTCATGACTCAAGGCATAATGAATATAGCCATCAGTCGGCCCACCCTCCGGTCCCTCGGTGGCATGCAGCGGTGATTCAAGATCACGGTCCCGGTCATACCAGGAAACCAGCATATACTCTTCATAACGCTTGGCTGCTTCAGCATCGGCCAACAGCTTCGCCTGGACGTAGTCAATATCCTCCGAGCGCAGTTCAACAACCTCAACTCCCGCAAGATCAGGACCCTTAACTTTTATCGGACAGCTTTTGTCAGTCATTTAATTTCCCTTATCGTTCTTGCCAACTACCCTTTCTTTTTCCGAAACTTTTTGTCGTACCTCTCCTGTTCACTGTATATACAACCGCAGTAGGGTTGCCGATAGATCCCCATCTCCACCGTCATGTCGATCCCCTCCTGCCAGCCTTCGCGAAAATCCCTGTAAAGGAAAGCGATATCATATTTTTCAGCCAGCTGTTCAGCCTGTCGCCGGATCACTTCGTGCTGCTGATATCGACTGTAGAGCAGGGTAGTCGAAAAGGCTTCGGCCCCGATCTCCTTCGCCTTGCGGACCACATCCACCAGGCGCATTTTATAGCAGATCGGACAGCGGCGATCCTCGTTGAAAACCACCCGCCGCAGATATTCCTTCAATCCGTACTCCCGGTCATAATCGACCGGCAGTTCCTGGCGCTTACTGAACTCCTCCAGGGCATTGATCCTCTTTTTGAACTCACGATAGGGATGAATATTCGGATTATAAAAATATCCCCGGACCTGGTGGCCTTCGCCCCGCAGTATCTGCAGGGGATAAGCGGTGCAGGGCCCGCAACATATATGCAGTAGAATATCCATTAATTAAACCTTCCGGAAGCGGCGATAATCCAGCTTTAACTTGGTGATCCTATAGTTGATGATCCGCAGGGAAACCCCGAGCAGGGCAGCGGCCTTGGTCTGGTTGCCCCTGGTTTTTTTCAATGCGCCAATAATAAGTTGCCGCTCAAAATTTTCAACCCGTCTGGTCAGGGATTTTTTTGTCCCATACTCAGATGAAGGATGCCCTTCGGAACCCGACCCTGCTCTGATCAGCTGGATCGGGACAACCAGCAGGCTACTCAAAACACTTAAAAACTGCAGGTCCCCTTCAAGGGCAGCTTCGTCAGGATCTTCATGCTCAGCCGCCAGTACTGCCATTGTATCATGACCGCAACGGACCGGCACACAGATAAGATGAGCAATATTACCGGACATAGATCCTTCCCCCTCGGCCAGTGGTACTATCAAGGGACTACCGTTGATGGCAACCCGGTCGATCATCCAGTTTCTGAGCCGACCATCCCTCGCCCCGCCATCATTGCCGACTCCATCGTGCTCACTATCAATGAGTTTGATCCTGCCATTCCGTAAACCGATGCTTGAGATCTTTTCCAGAACCAGATCAAAGCACTGATAGGGATCGACGGAGATGCCGATCTCCAGTGAGACCTCGTAGAGTTTTTCCAGATAACTACTTGCTTTCATTGTCCTTATTCCCAAGATTAATTACACCGCCGAACAGCTTCACTATGAGTGATAACAGTTTATTACATATTTGTAATTAATTAAAGTTACAAACATGTAACTTTTCCTGTCCATCCAGCTTGCCGTTTTCCATAGCGATCCAAAAGTACCACCGCGTGTATTTTTGCCTGTTGTTTGCGGCAATAGAGGGTAGAATGGCCGGGATTGTTTTTTATCAGGCGAACCTAACAGCGATGAGAGAAAGATGAAAAAACTGCAGTAACTTATTGAGCAGATAAAATCCCTGGAAAAAGAACTTTACGAGGAGCTCCAGAAAAAACAGGAGGAGTTCTTCTATAAGATCCAAGGCAAAAAAGTTCGTTTTGAACGGGCGGTAAGACGCCACCACAAAACTCTCGCCACCGGCTTTTTTGCCTATCTTCTCCAGGCCCGTCTGCGAAACCTCCTGACCGTACCTTTAATCTGGGCCGGTATGTTCCCGGCCCTGCTCATGGATGCAGTGGTCTCTTTATTCCAGGCAACCTGCTTCCCTGTTTACGGGATCC
>CBDVDF010000433.1:0-2127 GCA_965372675.1 uncultured Desulfobacterales bacterium | reverse complement strand
CGATGGCTCCCGGGTCAATGCCAGTAGACCCCCGTTGGCGGTCGATGGCCCGATCCTTTCGATTCGGCGTTTCGGCGGCAAAGTTCTCGAGATGGAGAACCTTGTGCAACTGGGAGCTCTGACGCCGGACATTGCGACCTTTCTCGCTCAATGCGTTAAGGCCCGATTGAATATTATGGTCTCCGGTGGAACAGGCGCTGGCAAAACGACCCTGCTTAATGTCTTGTCGCGCTACATCCCGGAAAATGAGCGGATCGTTACGATCGAGGATTCCGCTGAATTACAATTGCAGCAGGAGCATGTGGTGCGGCTGGAAACCAGACCGGCCAATATCGAGGGGACCGGGTCGGTGACTCAGCGGGATCTGGTGCGGAACAGCCTGAGAATGCGTCCGGACCGGATCATCATCGGCGAGGTGCGCGGAACCGAGGCCTTCGACATGTTACAGGCGATGAATACCGGCCACGAAGGTTCTTTGACCACCATCCATTCCAACTCCCCACGCGATTCCCTGACCCGACTGGAATCGATGTTGTTGATGACCGGTGTCAACCTGCCGGAAAAGGCAATGCGCTTCATGGTCTCCTCGGCACTCGATCTGATCATCCAGGTCTCCCGTGTGACCGATGGCTCCCGCAAAATATTGTCGGTCATCGAAGTGGTGGGGATGGAGGGAGAAATAATCTCCTTGCAGGAGATTTTCCGTTACGAAAGACAGGGACTCGATCCGGACGGCAAGGTCATAGGTCGATTTGTGCCGACAGGTATTAGGCCCAGGTTTACGGAACGGCTCGAACTGGCCGGGATCAGCTTTCCGGAAGATCTATTTTGCACTGACTGATCCTTTTGCGCAAGAAGGAGCAAGGAAACCATGGATTTACTTACAATACTGCTTTACGGAGCCATTTTTCTGTTTGTCGGCCTGAGCGTTCTGACTGCCCACATGGTTTGGTCAGGCAACAAACTGGTGGAAAAACGTAAATTGAAAAAGCGTCTGCTCTCTATTTCTGCAGGCGGCAAGCATGGCCAGGAAAAGCTGAGTCTTTATCGCAATAAGGTTTTTAGAAAGGCCAGTGCTCTAGATGCTTTTTTTATCTCGTTACCACGTCTGTCCAGGCTTGACCGATTGTTGTTGAGGTCTGGCCGGCCGATTTCTGCCACAAACTTTATCCTGTTCAGCATCCTTTTTGGTGTGGCTGGCGCGATGCTTGGTTTCTATTTTCGGCATTCAGCCGTCGACGGGCTGGCCCTCGCGGGGATGTTTTCGATTGTTCCAGTGCTCTGGCTACGTAATGCTGAACGAAAATCTTTGGCGAAATTCCATGATCAGTTACCCGAGGCTCTCGATCTGCTGAGCCGGGCTTTGCGCTCGGGGCATGCGCTGTCTTCCGGGCTGGAAATGATCGCCGAGGAGATGTCCGATCCTCTCGGTGCCGAATTTGCCGCAGTTGTTGATGAAATCAACTTGGGACTGACCCTCAAGGAGGCTCTGGAAAACCTCTGTGCCCGGGTGCCCAGTCCAGATCTGCGCTTTTTCACCATTGCCATTCTGGTGCAGAAGGAGACCGGTGGGAATATGGCGGAAATTCTTGATAACATCAGCCGCTTGATTCGTGAGCGGGTTAAATTCAAGCGGCACGTCTCCACCCTTACTGCCGAAGGGAAGGTGTCAGGGGTGATATTGGTCCTGCTACCTATAGCAATGTTTTGCATGATCTACGTTCTAAACTACAATTATATATCGGCGCTTTGGATCGAAAAAGAAGGTCAAAAGCTGTTGGCCGGGGCAATTGTCTCGATGATTTTAGGCGTTATTATGATCCGCAGAATAATCCGTATAGAGATGTAGGAGGAAGCAGTGGGAAATATATTAAGTTTCATCAATCAAACCTTCGGCAGTAGTGAAGTGTTTCTGATTAATCTGGCGGTGTTCTTTTCCGTTGTTCTGGTTGTCGGCGTGCTTCTGTTGATTTTTCTTCGCCGGAATCCTACATCCAGAAGGCTGGGCAAGTTGCTTCAGAAAGATGCTCCGGTGCCCCTCTCGAAGAAGACAACGCTGCTTGAGACAGAGGCTCAAGGGGTGGTTGCAAAGATTACGACACCTCTGCATGGCGTCCTTTCGCCGAG
>CBDVDF010000432.1:0-2129 GCA_965372675.1 uncultured Desulfobacterales bacterium | reverse complement strand
AGGACGAAGCGCCCCTCCGGCACACTCGCCATGATCGAAGCACCCACCTCGAGATTGTCATTCAGCACATGCAGTTGTTTGCCGTCGGCCGCATCCCAGATCATGACCTTACCGTCAAAGCCCCCGGAAACGATAAGTTTACCGTTCGGAGAGATCGCTACCGCAGTCACCTCACCCTTATGTCCTTTCAGGTTCAACCGTAGATTTTGGTCGACATCACCAGCGGCCAGAGCAATAGCTGGGCCCTGCAGCCCTGCCATCAGAACAGCAAGAGACAAAAAAACACGAAAACAGCCTATCTCCCTCATCATTTTCCCGGTTCCCCTCAGTATTTTAACAAACCCACTCGATGTCATTTTTCAGATAGTGATTCATTACAGCACAAATTAAGACGTATTTTGTTAACATTACTACACAAAATTGATCTTAACCACCATGTAATTGGCCGTAAAGAAGGATTTTTAGAAATTATCTTCTCGGTATCAGGAGAGCAAGACGGAATGAAATTGACCCAACAGCGGGATGACTTGATCATATGCGATGGCTGGCAGGAACAATACTTAACTGCCACCAATGTATTTCCAGTGCCACGGTTCCCAGGCGAAACCAAGTTCGGTCTTTTCCGGATAACTCTGAGAAAATGAAAATCGAGCACCGTTTTCCTGCAACCACTTGTCCGCCGAAGTGTTATTGAAAGTCCATTTACTCGGCACCAGATCGAGGGTCGTTCCCAGCATATGCTCGGAATAGCCGGGTGGTGCAACCCCGTGGGCTATGGCATAAAAATCATCCCCCTCCTGCATCTTCCTCTGGTAAATTTTCCGCTGATAAGCAGGACTGCGATATCCGGAATCAACCAGCAGGATCACCCCATCGAGAGCTGCCGCCCTGGCCATCTCGACGAAGGCATCTCTGGTCTCGGGCGTCACATATATCTTACGGTTCTCAAAGGCCAGTTCGACAGGCAGCATGGCAAACTCAAGCCCCTCAACGCTGTGATCCTCTCCGATCCGGTGACCGCGCCACGGTTCGAGGACCTCAAACCTCTGCGCGCCGATCATCACGTACTCCTTTATTGACAATGGCGAGGCAACCTTGCTTTGCCGATCAACAACTTGGGTTTTATGAGCTTTTGACTTCAGGAGCGAAACGCTCTCACCGGCGGGATCAGCAAAATGATATATGCAGGAGACATAATAGATGATCGCCGCCAGGGCAAAAATAACCACTGAGCTGAAAATCAACTTCCCTGCCGACAAACTTCTCATGATATCGTCGATCTCCTGGCAGATTTAATATGGCCATGAAAACACCCTGACCCGTAATTGTTCGCCATTCTAGTATATTCTCATGCATTTTTCACGGTGATAAACTATTCTTGACCAATCCGAATTCACCATTAGCCAAACAACTTGATACCCTGGAAAAAATGAAGCCAAATCCACCTTCCGCAGACTTCCACAACCTGAGCCCCGAGACTATTATCAACTTGGCCGAGGAGAACCTTTCAGAGGATTTCAATGGCATTTGCCGGCCGCTGAACAGCTACATCAACCGGGTATATGAACTTGAGACCAGAAATGGCGCCGGCATAATAATCAAGTTCTACCGGCCGGACCGCTGGAGCAGGATAGCCCTGCAGGATGAACATGACTTTCTTGTTGAGCTGGCTGCAGCCGAGATCCCGGTCATCGCGCCCCTGAAGCTCAGCAATTCCTCCACCCTGGGAGACTTCGGGCACATTCCCTTCGCGCTGTTCCCGAAAAAAGGGGGCAGGTTCATCTGTGAATACAATGAAGAACAATGGCTTGAACTGGGACGGCTCTTGGCCCGGACCCATTCGATAGGAGCGCTGAAACTCCCCCGGGACCGGATCACCATCCATCCTGACTCCTCAACCGTAGACCAGATAAAATTCCTCAAGGACGGGGATTTTGTCGCGACAGAAGTCGCAGCACAATTTTTTCATGCCGCCGAAACCATTATCGCCGAGATCAGCCCGCTGTTCGATGACCAGGAGATGATCAGAATTCATGGTGACTGCCACTTTGCCAATATCATTTACCGACCGGAAGAGTCATTCTTCCTGATCGACTTTGACGACCTGGCGATCGGCCCGCCAGTCCAGG
>CBDVDF010000431.1:0-2150 GCA_965372675.1 uncultured Desulfobacterales bacterium | reverse complement strand
CAAAGACCTTCTGAAGATGTTTTTGAAAAGGAAAGGGGCTGGTTGAAAGTTGAAAAGGAAAGATTAAAGTCAGAGGTTCTAGGGGCGAGATTGTCATTTGGGGTCTGTCATCTCGACAGAGGAGAGATCTTGTTCGATTCGTCAATACCACAACTTCCAACTCTGTAAATCAGGAGACAGATTGCATGTTGCGCATTAAATCAGTCCCCTGAACCTTGAATCACACTTTTGTCTTTTCAACTCTACATTTTGCATTCTGCATTCTTAACTGTTGTAAACCCCTGAACCTTTCTTAGATGGCCCTTTTGGCATAAAAAAGAGGTCTTTAAGGCAGAAAAGGGGTGTTTCTATGAAGAAGTAAGTATAAAATCAAGAAGTTGTCTTGGCCCGACCCCGATGCAGGATGCAGGGCCGACGCAGCGCGGTGTGACACTTACACGTTTTATTGGCAAATCAAGGATAGTCTATGCGTAAAGGTATTATTCTGGCCGGCGGCTCTGGCACCAGGCTACACCCCCTGACTCACTCTGTCAGCAAACAGTTGATGCCGGTTTATGATAAACCGATGATCTACTACCCGCTTTCTACCCTTATGCTAGCTGGGATAAGGGAGATCCTCTTAATTACCACTCCTGCTGATCAACCTTTATTTAAGAATTTATTGGGCGATGGAGCCCAGTGGGGTCTGGATCTGAGTTATGCCGTGCAGCCCAAGCCGGATGGACTGGCCCAGGCCTTCCTGATCGGTGAGGAATTTATTGGTGATGATCCGGTGACTTTAATTCTCGGTGATAACATATTTTATGCCGAAGGTTTATCCGAGAGGATGCAGCAGTTAAGCAGAGTGGATGAAGGTGCGACAATTTTCGGATATTGGGTTAAAGATCCTGAGCGTTACGGGGTCGTTACTTTTGATGATGATGGTGTAGCGGTCGATATAGTTGAAAAGCCAACCCAGCCATTGTCCAATTACGCCGTCACCGGACTTTACTTCTATGATAATGAGGTTGTAGAGGTTGCCAAAGGTATCAAACCTTCCGAACGGGGTGAGCTAGAGATCACCGATGTGAATCGTGAGTATCTTCGGCGGGGCAAACTGATGGTTGAAACACTGGGACGGGGAACTGCTTGGCTGGATACCGGAACCCATGCCTCATTACTTGATGCCGGCAATTTTGTCCGGGTTATTGAGGACCGCCAGGGGTTGAAGATCGCTTGCCCGGAGGAGATTGCCTTCAGGATGGGCTATATAACGGTTGACCAGCTTGAGCTTTTGGCAAGGCCTCTGATTAAGAGCGGTTACGGGGATTATCTCCAGACCATCTGTGATATGAAGAGCAAAGCGTGAAAGTGATAACAACCCCGATACCAGGTCTTCTGGTTGTTGAGCCCACGGTTTTTGGCGATGAAAGGGGCTTTTTCTTTGAAACCTTCTCTCAAGAGCGTTACCGAGAGGCAGGTGTAAACGGAGACTTTGTTCAGGACAATATTTCTTTTTCAGAATATGGCGTACTGCGGGGCCTGCATTTCCAGAATCCCAATCCACAGGGTAAGCTGGTTTATGTCCTGGAAGGGGAAGTCTTTGATGTGGCGGTAGATATAAGACGTGGTTCACCAACTTTCGGTAAATGGCACGGTGAAATTATTTCGGCGGCTGACAAAAGACAGTTCTGGGTGCCGCCAGGATTTGCCCATGGTTTTTGCGTTGTTTCAAAAACCGCCCTTTTTGCCTATAAATGCACTGATCTCTATTCTCCTGACTGTGAAGGGGCGATTCGTTGGGATGATCCTGCTATCGGTATTGATTGGCCTGTAGAAGCCCCGAAACTTTCTGGTAAAGATCTTGCAGCTCCCTTACTCTCCGAGATCGACCCCGAAAAATTATTCAGTTGGACCGGAGTGTGATGTCTATTGACCCGCCTATTCTATTAACTGGCGCCACCGGGCAGGTTGGCCATGAAGTTTGCCGCTTGGCTGCCGAGAGGAATGTCCATTTGCTAGGTCTAACTCGCCAAGAGTTGGATCTTTCCGATCCAGAGGCGGTTGCTGGAAAGGTAAAAGAGATCAAACCCTCTCTGGTGATCAATTGCGCGGCCTACACTGCGGTAGATAAGGCAGAGGATGAAAAGGATCTTGCCTTTCGAGTGAAC
>CBDVDF010000430.1:0-2159 GCA_965372675.1 uncultured Desulfobacterales bacterium | reverse complement strand
GCCAAAGTGTATAATGAGACAGATCTGGAGTTGATCAATAATCCCGGCGTCCAGATCTACGAATTTGCCGTCAAGAATAAAACCACTGGCAGTGATCACCAGGTTATCTTCCATAAAGCTACCTTCGAGAAGGCTGATGGTCAGGTGGCCGGCTTGATCGGGGCGATGCTGGATATTACTGCAAGAAAAACAGCAGAAAACGAAAAAGAAAAGCTGATCACAGAACTCCGGGAAGCTCTTGATAAAGTAAAGTTGCTGAGTGGTTTCCTGCCTATCTGTGCCGCATGCAAGAAGATCAGAGATGACCAGGGTTACTGGAAGCAAATAGAAACTTACATTCGTGAGAACTCAGAGGCGGAATTCAGTCACAGTATCTGCCCGGATTGCGCCAAAGAACTTTATCCCGAATTTATTAAAAACCGGTCAGAAAAAAACCCGGCATAAGCAGAGCCGCTCCTAACGGCAACAGACTGAATTGATGCTAAAAGGACTGGCCTAACGGATCAGGACTACATCCCTGCCTATCTGATTGTCAGCTTGCTCGCCATCGGCTACGGGGTTATGGCTTGATCAAGGACTGAAACATCCGGGAAATTCAAGGTCAGGTGGCCGGACGCTTCTCTTCACTGATTGCGTAGGTCTCACCCTTCCACTCGAATTCATCACGCTGACTCTCGCTTATCTTCTCACAAGCATAGTCCTGGACCAGCCCGGAGCTGATCAGCAGGTCACAGACATCCTCGTCGAGATGCTTGTCCTTGACCATGAAGGAGAGAATGCGGACTGCCTCGGAAAGCTTCTTGCCCGATTTATAGGGCCGGTCGGCGGCGGTCAGGGCTTCGAAGACATCAGCCACCGCCAAAATCCTCGACTGCAGGGGAATGTCCTTGGCGCAAAGGCCGTTGGGGTAGCCGGTGCAGTCAAGCTTTTCATGATGCATGGCCGCGATCTCCGGGACCTTTTCAAACTTCCGGGGAAAGGGCAGCTTGGCCAGCATTCGCTGGGTGAGACTGACATGATTATTGATGATCGCCCGCTCTTTGTCGTTCAAAGTACCCTTGCGGATCGAAAGGTTCATGACTTCATCATCACTGAGTAGCGGTGCCCTTTCGCCGTTGACCCGGTAATACTTGTCGGCCAT
The DNA here is from genome assembly GCA_965372675.1 of uncultured Desulfobacterales bacterium. Lineage (GTDB taxonomy): Bacteria > Desulfobacterota > Desulfobulbia > Desulfobulbales > JAGXFP01 > JAGXFP01. The sequence goes on along the minus strand of CBDVDF010000430.1, from coordinate 1,018 downwards.
CCGCCTGATATCCCAGATCTTATCGTCGGAAAGGAATTCACCACCGACATTGACTTCCTCCAGAAAGGCCAGCACTTCATCGAACTTGGTGATCTCCTCGGACAGTTCCGCTGATGTCGTATCATCTTTCTCGCCAAGCTTCGCCTTGAGCCGGGCGATCTCGGCATCCCGCTTGAGGATCTCGATCCGGGCCCGGACCAGCTCGATCCGGTCAAAGATGGTCTCCAGTTTGGTCGACTTGTCGACCACATATTCCGGGGTGGTTATCTTGCCGATATCGTGCAGCCAGGCCGCCATTTTCAGTTCGTCCAGTTCCTCGGCCGATAATTCGATCTCGGCAAAGGCTCCATCCTTGTCCTTGTTGACCATCTCGGCAATGTTCAGGGTCAGTTCCGCGACGTTGACCACATGGCCACCGGTATAAGGCGATTTTTCGTCAATAGCCGCCGCAATGACCCTCAGAAAAGCATCGAGAAGGATCTCAAGTTCCCTGACCAGCCGAACATTGGTGATAGCGATAGCCGCCTGTGAGGCGAGACTGGTAATATCGTCGATCTCGTAATCATCGAAACCGATCACCTCGCCGGTTGCCGGATCCATAGCGTTCAAAAGCTGCAGAACCCCGATCACCTCGTTATCATGGCCGCGCATCGGGATCAGCAGCATCGATTTGGAGCGGTAGCCGGTATTGGCATCAAATTCCCTGGTGCCGCCAAAATCAAAGTCGGCGTGATAGACATCGGCAATATTTACCGCCTTGCCGACCAGGGCGCAGTAAGCGGAAACGTTTCGATGGTTGTCACGCCCCTTGGCGTCCTTCAAGGGCACCGGGGTCCAGACAATATTTTCGCCGGTGCCGCCAACCCGGACCTTGAGGCTGTCATTCTGGATGATCTTGAATTCGAGCTGGTCCTGCTCGTTCTTGATATAGAGGGTGCCGCCGTCGGCGTTGGTGAAACGCCGCGCTTCGCTGACGATCATCTCCAGCAGGTGCTCCAGCCTCTTTTCGGCCGACAGG
>CBDVDF010000429.1:0-2162 GCA_965372675.1 uncultured Desulfobacterales bacterium | reverse complement strand
GACCGGAAACGGAATCTGCAAATCAGCGCTGAACTTTTCAACCTTTTGCCGGTCAACGGTCGTGGTCAGATAAAGAATAGCCAGCCCCTGCTCGCGGTGCTTGTTGTAATACTCATTGAAAACAGGTGTGTCAGCCTTGCAAAACTTGCAATCCGTGACGAAAAAACGGATCACCACCGGTCTTCCCTGAAGATCGGCAAGCCGGAAAGATTTTCCCTTCAGGTCTTCGACCAGAAAGTCCGGGGCCGGATCTCCCATTTTTAAGCGGACCGGTTTATCGGTGGAACATCCGGCCAGAAAAATGATCAGCAACAGCAAAAAACCGACAGAATATCGCCTCATAGATGGGCCTCTTCCCCTGTGGTCTCGGTTAACTGACCGCTTTTCATCAGGAAGGTCCGGGGATTGTGCTGGGTCTCCATCAGCTTGCTGTTATGGGTGACCACCACAAAGGTCATCTTTTGTTCGGTATTATAATGACGGAAAATATCGAGGATCTCTTTTTCTGTATCCTCATCAAGATCACCGGTAGGCTCGTCGGCCAGGATAATATCCGGGCTGTTGATAAAGGCCCGGGCAATGGCCACCCGGCGCTGCTGGCCACCGGAGAGTTGGGCCGGGAACGAGTTTTCCTTATCACTCAACCCGACCTGGTTCATCAGATCACGGGCCATGGGGATCTTTGCGGTCGGATTGGAACCTGAGTCGGCAAATGACAATGGCAGGAGTATATTTTCAATGGCGGTCAAGGTCGGAATAAGACTGCCGAACTGAAAGATAAAGCCGATGGTCCGGTTGCGCAGGGCCGTAAGTTCCTTTTCACTCTGTTGGAGAATATTGCTGCCGTTAATGATAATAGAACCTTGATCAGGAATCGTCAGCCCGCCTATGAGACTGAGCAAGGTGGTTTTACCAGAGCCGGAGTGGCCCAGAATGACGGCAAAATCGCCATCGTTTACAGACAGGGAAACATTATCCACCGCTTTGAGGATCTTGTCGTCATGTAGATATGTTTTAGTCAGATCAACACATTGGATCGTCATAAGAGCGCAACCATTATTGCCATGACCGGTTTGAATCAGGTCATGAAAGATTATAAAGAAAATTGCTTCCCGACCTGAATCATAGTAAATCAAACAGGTCTGATTTCCAGAGAGAAATTAGCTGATAGTCTCTAAATGTGCAAGTTGCTTTTCCACTATCAGGCAAATCGGCCCAGTTTAAATGCGCTAAATCAAGCAAACATTTTTCCATATATTTACAGATAGCTTTGTGTAATACATTGTAGTATTAATTCCCATAAATCATGGCTGCGGCTTGATTTATTTTTTTACAGTTATTCTTACAATCACCAATGTAAAGATAACACCATGAAATATCAGCTTTTTTCTCCAGCCACAAATCCCACGACCATAACTCCTTCTCTTTCCGTTAAAAAAAATTAAAGATTACTCTTTTTTTCCGTACCACACTGTGGTATGAATTCTTCTCAGCAAACAATTAGGTTTGATTTTATTGTTTTGGGCCTCTGTTTATTTGGGGACAGCGGCTCGGCGGCAGGTGATTTTTTTACTTGCCGCTGAAGATTAATCGATGAAGGAGGAAAGCATGAAAGTTTCTAAAAGATTATTAGTTGGGTCTCTGCTCACGGGTGCTGTTGCCCTGGGTGTATCAAGCCTGTACCTGCCTACTGTTTCGGCAATGGGCGACAAACCTGCCGCAAAAGCTCCGGCAGCCGCTAAGACCTATAGCGCTACATTTTATGTAGCCGGCATGGGCGGCCATTTTGCCAAAGTCGTAACCGATATCAACCCTGCCGCTGATCAGCCGATCAAGATAAGCAGCCTGACCAAGATCGATATCGGTTCCCGTCCTGATCATCCAACCCATGATGCCAGGATCGACAACAATGACCGCAACACCATGTTCTGGTCAACCTATAAGATCGACAAAGAAGTCAACGGCGTCCATGTTGGTAAAACCGACCTGAGAACCGGTGAGATCATCATGGATGTGGTAGTTGATGTACCGGCCTTGGCCACCAACACCAAATCGATGTACTGTGCTTACGGTCAGTCAAAAGATCACTTCATTCCGATGACCATGACCAGCAAGGCATATATTGCTGTCTTCACCAAGAAAGACCGGAAACGTGTTCAGAG
>CBDVDF010000428.1:0-2168 GCA_965372675.1 uncultured Desulfobacterales bacterium | reverse complement strand
GGCGATCCTGAAAAATGTCCCAAACCACTTCACCGATCGAAATTATCATCTTCCATTCTAATAAAATTAATTTTTGATCTTTTTGGCCCTTTCCAGGAAGAACATATGGTAGAGCAGGTGACAGTACTGGGTCATTCTTGACTTGGCCTTTTCCGAGATCGAATAGCGCCAGAAGCCATAGACCTTGGTCAGCCGGGTCAGGCGCTGGCAGTGCAGTTCCCAGGTAAAATTTTCCTGGGCCCGGGCCATGCCTTTTTGGGAGTACTCCTGCCATAAAGCCGGCTCGACCGCGCACGTTTCCAGGAATTCACTGATCTTGCCGCTCATATCTTCATGGATGGTCGGGTTGATCAGGATGCCGGACTTGCGATTTTCGATGATCTCCAGCGGCCCTCCGAACTGGGTAGCAAAGACCGGCAGGCCACTGTGCATGGCTTCGAGGATGGTCAAGCCGAAGGCCTCGAAAAGAGCCGGCTGGACAAACACCCCGCCCCGGTCGGCCATCAACCGATAAACCTCACCGGCATCCTCACGGTTCAGCATCTTGCCGATCCAGCGCAGATTGCCATGCAGATCATAACGCTCGATCAGTTCATGCATCTTGATGATCTCGGCAGACTCCTCGGCGTCACGGGATTGCTCAACATTTACAACACTGGCTACCAGCACCAGGTTGGCCTGGCTCCTGAGCTTTTTGCTTTTACCATAGGCCTCGACCAGACCGGTGAGGTTCTTGATCCGATCCAGCCTGGAGATCGAGAAGATCGGCGGCAGATCAGGGTTGGTCAATTGGCCCAGTGACTCACCATCCTGATCCTCAAAGATCATTCTGGCCAGTTTCTTGCGCTTCTGGGGCGAGCGGCGCCGCTTCTTCTCACGATAGGGAAAATAGACCTCGTTATTGACCCCGGGCGGAATCACATTGAAGCGGGGGTGAAAAAGGTTGATCCCACCGGTGACCCGCAACAGACCCGGCATCGTGAAGAACTGGTAGGATTCATATTGACCGATCGACCGGTCGGTGCCAATGATCTCCTGGGAGGTGCTGGAGATGATGAAATTGGCCAGGTTCATGGCGATCAGGTCGGCCATGAACTGGACGGAAAAATGATACTCATCCTCGAAATCCTGCCAGTAGAGATCACTGAACAGATATTTTGATTTTTCCAGGGCATGGGCGATATTGCACTGGATCACCTGCATTTTCCGCGACAATCTGGTTGCAACCAGATTGCCATCGGAATAGTTGCCGATGATCAGGTCGGGACGCCCCTCAAACTCAAGTTTGATCTCCTGTTCAACGTCTTCGGCAAACCGATCCAGATACGGCCAGATCTTGAAGCGGGAGATCCACTGGGGCACAATATTGCCGTCATCATCAACGAAAGGCACCCTTAAGATCCAGACATTGTCCGTCCCCTTGACCTTTTCCAGACGCTGGTCGGAAGTAGTCCCCTCGTTCTCGGGGATCAGGCGGGTAACGATCACTATTTTCGGAGCTATCTTCAGGCCGGAAAGAGCCAGATCGGCGGCAAGATGCTTCTCCAGAGCCCGAGCCTGGTCAAGAATATAGACAACCTGACCGCCGGTATCTGGACGTCCCAGAACGTTTTCCTGGCCGAACCAGCCATGGGGAGAGATCATCGTCACCTTGGAAACCATCGGGATTCTGGCCAGCAGCTCCTCCTGGGTCTCTTCACTCGGCTGCTCAAGGGTGTCCTGCAGGAGATGCAGGGTTTCCTGGATCCTGGCCCTGGAATTACCCCAACCATCAAGAAAGCCCAACCCTTTCAGCTTCTTCATCAGGTATTCAAGCTCAGAATCACATTCACAGCGATCAAGAAAATCGAGCGCGTCCTCCAGGGCCGACTCCAGTTCAGCATTATTTCTGATCTTCTCACCATCAAGCAGCAACTGGGTGCCGTGCAGATGATGCAGCTTCAAGAATTCGTAAAGGACCTGGGACCACTTCTCTGGCTGATTGGCCAAGCGGGCCGACATGTAACGGTTAAGATACTTGATGCCGTTGCCGATGGTCTGGGGGTCTTTCAGGGTCGGTCCGTAATCATAGAAAGGAGCCAGATTAAGATCCATCACCGGCCGCCGGAGATCAAGATCAGGCCGGACCAGATGCTCCTTGATCTCCAAGAAATCACTGATCTCAAGAT
>CBDVDF010000427.1:0-2168 GCA_965372675.1 uncultured Desulfobacterales bacterium | reverse complement strand
TCTGCAATGATTTGCCGGAGGGTCTCTGCCACCTTTTTCCCCTCAGCCTTACTGGTTTCAGGAAGGATGATGACAAACTCCTCTCCGCCATAACGGGCCAGGGTATCGTTCTCCCGGAGACGCGTACCAAGGATTTTGCCGAGTCCCTTGAGCAGATAATCTCCTTCAAGGTGGCCGTTGGTGTCGTTGTAGTTTTTAAAATGGTCCAGATCGCAGAAAATCAGGGAGAACTGCAAATTGTACCTTTTGGAGCGGGTAAGTTCATTAGCCAGGGTTTCCTGAAAGTGGCGGTGATTGTAAAGGCCGGTCAGGCCGTCTTTGGTGGCCAGTTCTTCTGCCTCGACCAGGGCCTTCTCCCGGGCATCAAGTTCTTCTGCCATTTTATTAAACGAGTCGGTAAGGGTGCCGATCTCGTCCCCGGACTCGGGTTTGATTTTGATTGTGAAGTTCCCTCTGGCTATTTCACGGGTGGCCCGGGTAAGTTTTTCCAGGGGTCCGGTAATGTGGCGGGAAAGGAACAGGCCAACCGCTGCAGCGCCGATCAGGAACGAGAATGAGGTCAGGAGTAATCGATTGAGAAACTCGCGGGCGGTCAGGAAAGCGATCTTCTCCGAGATCTGCACCCCGACCAGCAGATCGGCGAAATCGGTCGGAGCAAAGGCCGCGATAAATTTCTCATTCTTGTAGTCAAGTTTTAAGGAGATGGTTTTGCTAAGACCGTGGTGAAGAGCGTCGAGATCCGGGAGCCAGTCCGCCTTGGACCTGTTAATTACATGGCTTAGTTCGGGATGGATAAGAATAGTGCCACGGGAATCGATTATAAAGGAATCGTGGCTCTGGGAAGTGGTGGTGATCTTAAGTAATTTTTCGAGACTGATTATTGCCGTTACGATCACCGGTCTTCCATCGTCCGGGTGGGGGTGGGATATCGACAGGGAAAGGCTGGGGAGTTCCGGGGAGATGGTCGAGTTTTCTACAAAACCCTGTCCGTGTTCCAGGGAGTCGGTGCTGGGGAGGTTTTCTTCCCGGTAATTCCGGATACTCTCCTGGTCCAGATCGACTACATCCAGACGGTTAAAATCATAGATGTATACCGGCTCCACTCCTTCTTCCGAAATGCCAATGGCGATGAATTCCTGGAAGTCTTCGAATATCTGTTTGACCAGCCTGCTTTTATGCTGTTGCGAGATCTCTCGGTCGTAAATAAGCCTGGTGAAAAGCAACAAGCGGTCCCGGTAACCGGTTATGCTGGTGTTGACTTCTTTAGAGAGACTCAGCGCCAATGAAGAGGTCAGGTCGTTGATATAAGATGCCTTGTCGTCATGAAAGATCCTCGCCATAAGGTAGGTAATAGTACAGGTTATGGTGAAGACGATCAGCAGGATGGCGATCAGCATTTTGAATCGGAGAGGAAGCCTGATTTGATTCAGTATTGGCATGCTACGTGTCCTGCTCATGATATTTGGCGGTAATGTACTTGCTTTGGTAGGAAGTGTTACCCACCTGGTCCATAGCCTCTATAACGATAACGTTGATCCCGGGCTTGAGTTGCAGTTCATGACTGAACGACCCTGATCTGGACAATTCTACCCTGCGATCGCTGATATATAAAGTCGCATCGGGATCTGTTTTACCTTTGATGATGGCTGTTCTGCTCTTGACAATATCGGCGGGGAAATCAACCGTCAAGTCCGGGGGAGTGGTATCCTGGATTATCTTGATCATTCTCGGGTTGCTGAAGATGTCGTCATCGAAGCCGGCAATGGTCGCGACTCGCCAGTAATAGGTGCCGTTCTGGAGATGGCCGGCGGTAAATTGATTGAAGGTGGTTGTCGTTTGCAGAAAACTTTCTTCGAATGAGGGACTGTCTGAGATCTCAAGTATATAACCGATTGCACTGGCGGTTGATGCCCAGTTGAAGGAGATTTCCGGCGGCAGTTTACTGAAAAGAAAAAACTTTTCGTTGGCGGGGGTCTGCAGCTTCACTGGTTCAGGGAGATCCATTGGCTCCGAGGGTGGTTGGCCGATGCCAACAAAAGTCTTCTGTCTGCTGGTCAACTTCACCTTTTTGCCCAGGGCTTCTATCTCGGCCATACCGCTATAAACGATGAAGGTTGAAGATGAGTCGGGGTTGATCCTGACCTTGAAATCTACCGGCTGCCCCCGGC
>CBDVDF010000426.1:0-2169 GCA_965372675.1 uncultured Desulfobacterales bacterium | reverse complement strand
ACCCGGCAATTCTCCTGATTTTATCAGATTTAGCTTCAGGTCACTTTTTCAACCAGATCGGTCATATCCTGCCTGATCTGCTTATAACGCTCAACACTGACCCCCGCACCCAACGCCACCATTTCAGCCCTTTTCTGATCCATAAAATCATCGGGGCCATGGGCGTCCGCATTTACCACCAGCTTTGCCCCGGTCTCCAGAGCCATTCTGGCGACATGACCATTGGTCAGGGAATGGCCCTTACGACCGGTAAGTTCCAGAAAAACACCTTTTTGGGCCGCTAATTCAGCATCATCCTTGCTGATCATGCCCGGATGGGAGAGGATATCAACTCCGGCCTCGATGGCGGCCCGGTTGGTTCCCGCCTTTACCGGTTCCATAACGGTCTCCCCGTGGGCGACGACGATCCTGGCCCCTAATTCTCTGGCCCTGGCAGTGAGATCGGCGAACATCTCCGGCGGCACATGGGTAAGCTCTATGCCGGGAATAAGAATGGTCTTGGAATATTTGTTAAGATCAGCGGCTACCTGAACGATCCTGGGAATGATAAAATCCAGATTGGAAGAATCGGCATGATCGGTGATCGCGACCGCTTTATAGCCAAGAACTTCAACCCGGCGCAGATGCTCGGAGGGTACCAGTTCACCGTCGCTGAAAAAGGTGTGGGTATGGAGATCTATCATGGCATTATTCCTTTATTTGTTATCGGCCGATCAAGTTTTATGGCAAACATGTGAAACCTGGTCACAAGGGGCAGGTAGGAGTTGTTTGGTATACCTATGCATTTAACTTTAGGCATTTATGCCCGAATGGGTGCTTTAAGTACTTTAGGCACTCACCCAGAGTCTATCTCAAACAAGCCTGCCTCGCAAGGAATGCAGACAGGCCTCTTCAACAATCACCTTGAGAGTGTCCCCGGGCTGCAGCTTTCCGGGGGCAGTGAAATTGACGATATGATTGGTCGTAGTCCTGCCGCTCCACTGGCCGTTGCCGCTGCGGCTCTCACCCTCGACCATTAGTTCCACGGTCTTGCCGATATATTCCTGGTAGCGTTCCTCGGTAATTTCCTGCTGTCTGGTCTGCAAAACACTCAACCTGGCCTTTTTGGTTTCTTCCGGGACCTTGTTGTCGAAACCGGCTGAAACCGTATGGGGGCGATCAGAATATTTAAACGAAAAAGCACCATGATAACGCACTTCTTCAAGCAGTTTCATCGTGGCGGCAAAATCATCGTCGGACTCACCTGGAAAACCGACGATGATATCGGTGGTAATAGCAATTTCGGGGCTGTATTTACGCAGGCCGGCAACTTTTTCCAGATAATCCTCAATGGTGTACTTGCGATTCATCTTCTTGAGGACACTGTTGGAGCCGGACTGGACCGGAAGATGGAAGTGGGGACAGAGGTTATCCAGTTCCGCGAAACACTTCATCAGTTCGCTGGAAAGGTCTTTGGGGTTTGAGGTGGTGAAACGCAATCTTTCGACCCCGGACAGCTCAGCCACCATCCGCAAAAGTCCCGGAAAATCGGGATAATCCCGAGCCTCTCGATCAAGACCGTAAGAGTTGACATTCTGGCCCAGCAGGGTGATCTCCTTAACGCCACCATTGAGCAGATATTCTACTTCGTTAATTATATCCTCCGAGGGGCGACTCACTTCCCGGCCTCTGGTATAAGGGACCACACAATAAGTACAGTAATTGTTGCAGCCCTGCATAATGGTGACGAAACGTTTGAAGGGGAGGGCACCACTCTCCAGATCCGGGAGCAGGGAGGGGATCGAAAAATCAGCAGACTGTTCGGTGGCGATGGCTTCTGTGCCATCAAGCTCAAATTTCCTGATCAGTTCAGGCAAACGATAGATACTCTGAGGGCCGACTACCAGGTCCACATAGGGCATCCGTTCCCGTAAGCGGGCACCTTCCTGCTGGGCAACGCAACCGGTTACCGCAATGATCAAGCCCTGGTTTTTCTTTTTGGCTATTTTCAGTCGCCCCAGAAGACTCATGGCTTTCTGCTCAGCCTTGCCCCGGATGCTGCAGGTATTAACAATAACCAGCCCGGCCTGATCAAGATCAGAGGTAAGCGAGTAATCAGCCCGGCTTAATAACTGGCCCATGATCTCTGAATCACGTTCATTCATCTGGCAACCGAACGTTTCAATATAT
>CBDVDF010000425.1:0-2171 GCA_965372675.1 uncultured Desulfobacterales bacterium | reverse complement strand
CATATATACGGCCTTAACGGTGTCGAGATCATCAACCAGCAGCCCGGCTGCTTTCTGGTCAGCTGGACGTGGTTTACGGCCCAGATGGAAGATAAGCACCAGGCTACCATCTCCAGGACTGGACAGTAATTCCAGTTCTTTGGAGAGGGGGAGCAGATGCTCCATGGCCTGGTTGTCGGGAAAAAGCTCCATGAGCTGGTTTATTTCCGGTCGGGCCAACGGGCAGGAACTGATCCTCTCCACATCATGGGAGCGGTGGTGGAAGAATCCATAGCCACCGGTTTCATCGATCTGCAATCGCAGCCGCTGCCGGTAACCTAAAGGCTCTGGAGCCGGCTGAGAATCGACCAGGACTTCTGCGAGGCGATCACTGTCGATAACCTTGCTGCCGAGTAGTTGTTCCCGCAGGATGGCCTCCTTCAACTCAAGCTGATAGGCATAGGTGGCATGCTGAAGATCGCAGCCACCGCAGATCGCAAAATGGGGGCACGATGGGCTGGTCCGCTGGGGAGAAGGCTTGACGACCTCTACCAATTCCGCCTCCAAGTGTTTCTTGTAACGACGCAGCGGTTTGATGATAACTTCTTCACCTGGCAATACATAGGGCAACATCACCACCATGCCGTTCTCAAGACGGCCAAGTCCCAATCCACCCCCGACTACTTTATCTATAAGTAATTTTTCAGTTTGCACGTTGCTCTCCATAAGTTTTAAAATGCCTTTATACATTATTATCAGGCGGAACGCCCGTACTCAGAACAACCAGGCGTTTCTTATTAAACAACTTCAACCCTGAGTGAGATCATGAAGATTTTCATTACCGGCGGCACCGGTTTTGTCGGCCGACAACTGACCGCCCGTCTCGCCAAGCTTGGCCACCGGCTGACGGTTCTCAGCAGGTCGGCCAAAGGACCTCCCCTGCCGGATGCGAAAAAAATCGTCGCAGATCCCTGCTCTGCCGGTGAATGGCAACAAATTATGAAGAGCCATGAGGCAGTAATAAACCTGGCCGGCTCGTCCATCTTCTGCCGCTGGAGCGAACGAAACCGCCAGCAGATCATCAATAGCCGGGTCATAACCACCAGGAATATTGCCACCGCCCTGAGCGAATCTGATTCAAAGGTACACACCCTGATCAATGCTTCGGCGATCGGTTATTACGGCGACACGGGTGAGACCGAGGTTACTGAAAAGTCTCCATCCGGCAGCGATTTTCTGGCCGAGGTGGCCCGGAGATGGGAAGCCGAAGCAGTCAAATGCTCTTCGGCAAGGGTGGTTTGCTGCCGCTTCGGAGTGGTGCTCGGTAGGTCCGGCGGTCCACTTGCCAGGATGCTACCGGCCTTTAGAGCCGGTCTCGGCTCACCCCTTGGTAGCGGCAGACAGTGGTTCCCCTGGATCCACATCGATGATCTTATCAGGGCCATATGTTTTATACTTGATCAGAAAGCCCTGGCCGGCCCGATAAATCTAACCGCCCCCAAACCGGTAACCAACCGCCAATTCAGTATTTCCCTGGCCCGGGCACTCAAAAGGCCATTTTTCATACCGCCCCTGCCCTCTTTTATGCTAAAACTCCTCCTCGGAGAAACAGCCTCTCTCGTCCTTAACAGCAATAAAGTCAGGCCGGCTGTTCTTGAGAAAAGTGGCTTTATTTTTAAATTTGGGGAAATCGACAGCGCTCTTGCTGACCTGGTCGGGAGAAAATAACCTTTTCCCCGTGCCGCCATTACTTTTTTTGACTTGCAAGATTAGTTAAAATCGTTTTTTCTGCGAGATTATAAAACCAAGTTAGATATCAAGGGACATTCAGTTCCCGTTGCTCATATAAACAAAACGCCCCTTTCGCAGATGAGGAGGGGCGATCCGGAAAAGATAACATGAAAAACATTCTGGTCGTCGACGACGAAGAAACGATCCTGATCACCCTGGTTGAATGGTTCGCTTCAGCCCATGCCGCTTCCGATTTCAACATCATCACCGCCTTTAATGGTGTCGAAGCGGTCAAGGCCCTGGCATCTTCGAAGATCGATCTGCTGATCACTGATCTCAATATGCCGAAGATGGACGGTTTTGAACTGCTGACCCACATGAACAATGACTACAAGTCTACCCCGATCATCGTCATGTCGGCCTTTGCAACCCCCGAGATCAAAGACAAAGTAAAAAATATG
>CBDVDF010000424.1:0-2173 GCA_965372675.1 uncultured Desulfobacterales bacterium | reverse complement strand
CGGAAGAGATTGAGAATGCTGTCAGCCTTGAAGAGTTGGTTCTGGATAGTAAACTGCCGACGCCGACCCCGGTAATGAAGCGTGCAATTATAAAAAAAGTTGCTGAAATTGCCCGGGTCATGCACCAGAATGGAGTGAATCACCGGGATTTCTATATCTGCCATTTTCTGTTGCCCATGAACTGGCTGGTAATGGAAAAGGTAGATGATGATCCACCATTACATGTTATCGATCTACATCGTACCCAGGTTCGTTCCCGCATCCCCGTTCGCTGGTTATTAAAAGATCTGGCCGGACTTCATTTCTCGAGTATGGACGCCGGTCTGACGTCGCGTGATCGTTTGCGTTTTATTCGCGACTATGAAAATAAGACCGCCAGGCAGGTTATGAATGACCTCCCTGGCCCCTGGGGTAAAATAGACCGTAGGGCGACCAAGCTTTACCGGAAATTCCAGAAGCGTTACGGGGTGCCCCAAACTGGCGGCATTTGAAGCGACGCCGCTGTATCGGGCGGCGCTGTCTGCGTGGACTTGACGTGAACTCGCGAGTTACACCCAGGCTCTGAATCAACTGAGGATTGCTATGTGTTCTGTAATTGAGAAAAGATATTTATCAGTACTCTTCGGGCTGGTATTGTTCTCTTTCCTCTTGAAGTTGATCATTATCCTGAATGTCAATTCGATCAACAACGATGGAGTTTTATATATTGGGTCTGCTATTAAAATCGCTGAGGGAGACTTTGCCGGAGCAATCAAGCTTTTTCCGATGCCCCTCTACTCTTTCCTGATCTGCGGTTTTAATTACATTTTTCACAACTGGCTTTTTTCTGCACAGTTTATCAATGTTGTCTCCCTGTCTCTGACGAACATCCCGCTATATCTCCTGTCACGCAGACTTTTTGATGAAAAGGTCGCTTTCTGGACAGTTCTGCTCTTCAGCTTGTCTCCTAATCTCAATAAATATGCATCGATAGTGATCCGTGATCCTTTGTTCATCCTGTTCTTCTCTCTGGCCATCCTGCTTGGACTCAAGGCTGTGACCGACCACAGGCTGAAAGATTATGTGTTGTGTGGTGTCATGACGATCATTGCGTTCTTCTTTCGCATCGAGGCCGTTCTGTTGCCTGTCGTCCTGTTTGTCTATCTTTTGATTCTCTATGTGAAACAACCTGATGAGAGACCCCGCATACTTAAAGGCTCTCTGGTTTTTTTCGCCCCGCCGGTTATCGGTTTTGTTGCCTTGGGAGTGTTTGCTTTCACGTCCATGGAATCGTTCGGCCGGCTTGATTTTGTCGCTGGATATGTAAACCGGCTGCTGAGTCTGGGTTTCCTCGATAATCACCATATGCTCTACGAATATCTGAAGAACATCGAAGCGAACTGGGATGGCTACCTTGGCAAGCAGAATCTATTCGAGATCACACGGCATTATATCCCGGTCATTTATCTGATTGGTGCGATCGAGGCCATGGTCAAAGGGTTCTCCCCGTTATATCTTCTCCTGGCCTGTATTGGCCTTTATACATCACCCCGGTTTAACCGTGCTCATTACCTATTGGCGTTGACTGGCGTCACTTTCTTCATGATGGCCTACTACAGGCTGTTTGAGGCCAATTTTATCGTTGGTCGGTTATTCCTGGTTTCCCGTCTGATGATTTTCCCCTGGGTTGGCTTAGGATTGCAGTTCCTGTTATCTATAAGAATCGAAAGGGCTATCGTAAGACGTATCTCATTGGCATTGTTGGTGCTGCTTTTTATTGGTGTTCCGGTTGGTGAAACTATCGGTGATGTCTGGAAACAGGACAATCTTTCCAGAACCGCTGGTGAATGGTTTGCACAACAGGAGGAACTCCAGAAACTTAATATTCTCTCTACTGATTCTCAGGTCATGTTCTTCGCGGGCAGGCTTTTCGTTGAAGACTACGTTTACTTTTCCACCTCGGTGTGGAGCCTGGATCTGATTAGTGAAAAGATAGATCAAAATGGTTCTGAGGTGATAGTTCTGAGAGTTTCAAAAAAACAAGTCGATTATCCAGACATTCAGGGCTTTACGGTTTTTAAAGAGTTTCCCGGGGATCCTAACAGAATTCTGTTTTACAAAAAGTCCCAATAACAAATAACTGCCATCATGCCAGATTGCCGAGTTAACTTTTTTATGTGCAATAAGAGTTGGT
>CBDVDF010000423.1:0-2185 GCA_965372675.1 uncultured Desulfobacterales bacterium | reverse complement strand
TCATATACTCTCCGGTCCGGGTGTCGATCTGGATCTTTTCTCCCTCTTCGATAAAGGGGGGTACTTGCAGGACATAGCCGGTCTCGACCGTAACCGGTTTGGTATCGGTGCCACTGGTATCACCCTTGGCCCAGGGATCGGCCCTGGTAACGGTCAGGTTGGCAAAGATCGGCAGAGTGATATCGATCGGGGTCTCGTTGAAGAAGAGCAGCGAAACCTCCATGTTGTCGACCATGTAATTAACATTGTCAGCGATCTGGTCACGGGTCAGGAACAATTGGTCGTAGGTGTTACTGTCCATGAAATGGAACTCGTCCCCCTGGGAATAGAGAAACTGCATGGAGCGCTCCTCAAGGGGGGCCTTTTCAAACTTGTCGTTAGAGCGGAAGGTCCGCTCAGTGGAGTTGCCGTTGATCATGTTCCGCAACCGGCACTTGTAGAGGGACTGGCCCTTACCGGGCTTTGAGAAATCAAATTTGGTGATGATATAAGGGGCACCATCCATCAGGATCTTCAGGCCTTTCCGCAGATCAGAGGAACTTAACATGGCAAACTCCATTAATAATGGTCTTATAATTGATGCAAAACTGTCTGCTTTTTTACCCTGAACCAAGCGCAATGGCAAGAAGATATCCGTCATAGCCCAGGCCAACGATCCAGGGTCAGGCCATGATCTCCCGCTTGCTGATCGGACCCGCTTTGACCCGGTCGAGGACTTCGGCCAGAACCGCTTTGACATTTTCCCGCAGATCACCGGCAACAATTATATAGAGCAGGTCATCACCAGGGACAAAACGCCCCTCTAGGGCTTCAATGACAATAGTGAAAATACCCGGCCGGGTCAGGCAATCCTCTCGGATCGTTTCGATCGCCTCCAGGTCCGGCGTGACCTCAAGGGCGACGACTTCGCGGCCATCCTTTCTCGACCAGGCCCGCACCACGCCGTTGTGGACCAGGATCATCCCGACCCCGGCCTTGAAGCCGGGTTCATTTTTCAGTTCTGCTATTCGCCTGGAAATATCCATTAAACCGCTCCATGAATTATTCGTTTGCTGACAATGATTGATTATCGAGAAAGATTATTTTAAACTCACAAGTCAACCCTGAACCGGAAGCCTATAAATGCTGTCCTACAACTGTTTTGCAGCCAAACATATCATGATAGAAATTATAATCAACCAGCATTACCTGACCTCAAGAGACCTGGGATGATCACCGGCACGAAACGGGTGGCAATAACCGGCATGGGGGTGATCTCCTGCCTCGGCCTCAGCAGAGACCAAGTAGAGGATTCTCTGGCCGAGGGGCGCTACGGCATAGAACTTCTGCCGGAGCGAAAAGAACTGGGCTTCCAGAGCGGTCTGAGCGGCGTGATCAAGGGATTTGACCCCCTCAAATTTCTTGACCGCAAGAAGCGTAAGTCGATGCCGGAATTCGGCCTCTGGGCTTGGGCCGCCATTGCCCAGGCCCTCGAACAGGCGACCATAGAGATCGATGACCTGCGGGGCGATCCGAACGCCGGGATGATCTTCGGCAACGATTCTTCGGCGATAACTGCGGTTGAACAGGTTGATCTGCTGCGCCAGGCCGGTGAGACCAGGTCGATCGGCAGCGGCCATATTTTCCGGTTACTGAACAGTACCATAACCCTGAATGTCAGCACCATCCTCGGCCTGCATGGCCAGGTCTGGACGGTCAGCGGCGCCTGCGCCAGCGGCGCTATGGCCATTGGCCAGGCTGCCGAACTTATCGCGGCCGGACGCCAGAAAATAATGATCTGCGGCGGGGCCCAGGAAATATCCTGGCAGTCAATGTGCAGTTTCGACACCCTGGGTGCCTTCTCCCGCCGAGAAGACGACCCCTCGGCCGCCTCCCGACCATTCGACCGGGATCGGGACGGACTGATCCCCAGCGGCGGTGCCGCCGCCATCATCCTCGAATCATACGAAGAGGCCGAAGCAAGGGGAGCAACGATCCTCGGAGAAGTGCTCGGCTACGGCAATACCAGCGACGGACATCATATCGTGGTTCCCAGCGGCGAGGGACTGGAGCGGGCCATCCGACAGGCCATTGATGACTCGGGCCTTTCCCCGACCGATATCGACCTGGTCCTGGCCCACGCGACCTCCACCCCGGCCGGAGATGCGGCCGATCCGGAGCTGATCCTGCACGCGTACCACGCCTG
>CBDVDF010000422.1:0-2186 GCA_965372675.1 uncultured Desulfobacterales bacterium | reverse complement strand
GGCCGGCGAATTGCTTGCCAAAGGCAAGGTGTCTTTTATTGCCAATCACCGGAAAAAGGATGGATCGACATTTCCCATCGATGTATCGGCCCGATTAGTTGAAATTGGCGGCAAGAGCTTCGTTCTGGCTATCGGCCGGGATATTACCGAAAAGAGGATGCTTGAGGAGCAGGTCCGCCACAGCCAGAAAATGAAGGCCCTTGGCACTCTGACCGGGGGCATTGCCCACGAGTTCAACAATATCATGACCGGGGTCATGGGGTTTGCTGAGCTGCTGCAGAAAAAACTTGAAGAGGGCAGTGCGGCCCGGAAATATGCCGACCGGATCATGAGTTCTGCGGAGAGGGCAGCCAAGCTGACGGCGGGCCTGCTCGCTTATAGCCGAAAGGGTTCCGTGCGGATGGAAACCATGGAGGTTAATGAGGCCGTTGAAGCCGTGCGCGGGCTTATAGCCAATATGGTCGGAGAGAAGATAGAGTTGCTGACCAGCAAAAGCGATGAAGTCCTGTCGGTCAAGGGTGACAAGGCTCAATTGGAGCAGGTCCTGGTGAATCTCTCTTCAAATGCGATCTGGGCCATGCCGGGGGGCGGTGTTCTGACCATAAAAACGGGGATAACCGTGTTCGACGAACTTTACCAGAAGGGTCGGCTGAAAATAGAGCCGGGTAAATATGTTCATATTTTTATAGGAGATACCGGCAAAGGGATGAGCCGGGAGGTCCAGGAGAAGATCTTTGAACCCTTTTTTACCACCAAGGACGTCGGTGAAGGAACGGGACTGGGTCTGGCGATGGTCTACGGAAGTATCAGGAGGCATGATGGTCACATCGGCGTGCAGAGTGGGACGGGGGGTGTGGGTACTTCTTTTGATATTTATCTGCCATTGGTAGATGACCTGGGAGAAAAGAAGCCGGAGGAGATCTCTGCCCCGGTCGGCCGCGGTCATGAGACGGTACTGGTCGCTGAAGACAATGAGGCTGTACGTGAACTTATCGGAGAGTTTCTCGGCGAGGCTGGCTATAAGGTCCTTGCGGCAGTGGACGGAGAGGAGGCGATCAAGGTTTTTAGCAACAACCGCGATGAAATTAAGCTGCTGCTGTTCGATATCGGTATGCCTAAAAAAAGCGGCAAGGAAGCCTTTGATGAGATCAGAGAAATGGCTCCGGAGATCAAGGTCGTTTTTATAAGTGGTTATGGTGATGACAACGCCCACCTGGTTGCGGCAGGCGAAGAGGGGCACACGACGCTCCAGAAACCTGTGAAGATCGCCGCCCTCCTGCAAACGATCAGGGACGAACTCGACAAGCCCGTATAATTTGGCTTAGCGATTGGCGGGTTCCTTTTTCGGATGATCCGCGCGAGTTACTGAGCAATGGTTGCTTGCAACGCCTCTGCGACCTTGATCTTCCTGATCGCCGCGCTGGCAATCCTTTCAACCCCCCTTTCATCATGCTTGGACACTATCTCAAGCAAGGGGAGTGCTTCTGTTGCATCGGCACCGATCATTCCCAGGTACTTGGCTGCATTGGCTCGGGTTCGGCCGCTCTTCCCGCTTAGGGCCTTTAGCAGAGGTTTGACCGCATATTTCCCTGCCCCGCCATTAACGAGACGCCCGGCCAGACGTATATTCAGTTTCTCGCCCTGTTTGATCGCATAATTACTGATGGCTTCAGCGACTTCCGGTTTGTATGGCGGATGCTTGAGCAGGAGGGAGACTGCATCGTATCGGGTTCTCTGTGACCCTTCTTTTGATAGTTCGATCAATTTGGCTACGGACTCTTCTGAGTTGAGGGTAGCACGCTGAATGCCATAATGTTCATACCATTGAGGCCCCTGATTTCCCCTGGCGCATCCTGCCATGATCAACAAGACAAGAACTATGGCCAATTTAGCGTTTGTCACGGTAGCTCCTTCCCATATTAGTTAGATGAAATGAGAGCCAAGGCTACCTAATATCTCTCAGGGGTGCACATGAAAAGATTAATTCTGGGGGGAGTAATTGGGAATTTGATCCGTGACGCTATCTTGACTGCAGCAGACGGCCGGCCTTTTCTTGCCAGCCAGGGAAAAGTTGCAGGTATTTATCCATGTCGGGAGAGAATAGCTCCGAGAAATACAGTCTTTGGGGGTGATCGGGTAATTCAAGGCGCATGGCCCAGGCATGGAGGGTGTGGTTTCGGGCCCCC
>CBDVDF010000421.1:0-2203 GCA_965372675.1 uncultured Desulfobacterales bacterium | reverse complement strand
CCTCTATACCCATTTCAGACATCCGCGAGGTTTTGGCCGCAAGGAGGTCCGGCATTTCCTTGATCGCGAATTCAAGCGCCACCCGGCCATCGTCCCGATCATCCAACGCGACCCACCCTTCTTCACCTCTAACCATGCCCCCTTTTTCTGTAGATAAGTTCATCTGAACACCCTTTTTCTGGTGAGCCGCTGTTTCATCGATAAATTCCCGCTCAGATAATAGCATTTGCCTGCCATATATGTTATCTTGCCCGACTTTTAGTGAGCAGCCATTAAAGTTTAACGCAAATTCAACCATATATTATTGGAGATCATTATGAGCAAGGCAAAGAGCGGCGATGCCGTCAAGATCCATTACAAAGGTTCCCTGGATGACGGAACCGTCTTCGATTCATCCGAAGGGCGTGAGCCCCTTTCTTTCACCCTGGGCGGCGGACAGGTCATCGTCGGTTTTGATGAAGCAGTCACCGGCATGGCGGTTGGCGAGAGCAAGAGCGTTAATATCCCGGCCGACAAGGCTTACGGACAGCGCAACGAGGAAATGATCATCGAAGCCCCCCGGGACCAGGTCCCGGCCGAGATCAAGCCAGAGGTCGGCCAGCAACTGCAGATGGGTGGCCCCAACGGAGAGTTGGTCGTCGTGACGATCGTCGAAGTTACCGATGAACAGATCAAGCTCGATGCCAACCCGCCGCTGGCCGGCAAGGATCTCAACTTCGATATAGAGTTGGTCTCGATCAACTAATATCTGTCCTAAAATGAGCGCATCTAACCCATGGTACGTCTACATGCTCGTCTGCAGTGACCGGACGATCTATACCGGCATTACCCTGGATATAGAGAAGCGTATTGCCGAACATAACAACGGCGCGAGCGGGGCTAAATATACCCGTTCGCGCCGTCCTGTTTCACTCGCCTACCAGGAAGAATTCCCCGACCGTTCCTCCGCCTCCAGCCGCGAATATCAGCTAAAAAAGCTCAGCCGCCAACAGAAACTGCTGTTGATCTCGACCAGCAGTATTTAGGCGCCGATACTCACTGTTCGCCGCACCATTCATGATCAGCAAATTCCCAGACCGCCATTCTTGCAATAGCTCGGCATCTCCTTAAAGTATAGGTAAGATAATGATTAAAAAACAAATGATAAATGGAGGCTGAAAATGGCAAAACAGACAATGATGGTTGAATCATTTATAAACGCGCATCGCGACTTTATTACCAACTTGGATGAATCTCTTAAACTTCTGGAGGAAAATATTAACGAAGCGGCAGAAATCGGCAGTATATGCACAGGTGAATGGTGCAATGCCACCGAGGATATCCTCGATGAAGTAGCCAAGTTCGTATACTCAATAAGCGAGCCGCGCTGGATTAGTGATGAGGATTCTAAAATTATCCGGCAACTCAGGGTCAGGGTCCATGATCTTTATGCCAAATATAAAAGAATCCGCAAGTGATCCTGCTGCCGGATAAAAAAAGGAGGCCTTAAAAAGGCCTCCTTAGAACAGTCATTTCAGCATGACCCAAAGATTGTCAGGTGCGGTTTTCAGGCCGCCTTCCTGCCGTTCTTGGCACCGCTTCGTTTAGGAGTGGTGAAGAAGTCCACCCCAAGCGGGGCGGAACGACGACGCCGATGCTGCCGCACCTTGCCGGCTTTAGACTGAGGCTGAGCAGCCTTCTGCGGCGGCCTTCCTCCAGAATCATTCATTGCCTTCTTCTTAGCGGCTGACCGACCTTGTCCTGCTGGAGAACTGGTAGACTTTCTATTACCAGTTGCCCTCGCCGGACGCTTACCCCACCTGTTATTATCAGACGGAGTGCGCTGACTGATATCCTGGCCCATTTCAATCTTACCGGTCTCCTGCCGGGTCATTTGTTTATTAAGGACCCTCTCGATCGCCCTGATGATCTGGGTATCTTCACCGGTCGCAAAGGTAAAAGCCTCTCCGGTCTGGTCGGCTCGGCCGGTGCGGCCGATCCGATGGGTATAGGCCTCGACAGTAGCCGGGACATCATAGTTTATAACATGGGAGATCCCGGAAACATCAATGCCCCGGGCGGCTATGTCAGTGGCGACCAGAACATTGAATTTCCCACTCCGGAAACCATCCATGGCCTCCTTCCTTTTATTCTGGGACATATTGCCCTGCAGTGCTACAGCCCGGTGGCCTTCTTTACCAAGGTTAATGGCCAGCTTCTTGGC
>CBDVDF010000420.1:0-2214 GCA_965372675.1 uncultured Desulfobacterales bacterium | reverse complement strand
AAAATATAGCGACCAAGAGCTGAGTCGTTATTGGCGATCGCCTCGCAGGCGGTTCTGGCCATGGCGTTTGATTCTCCAACCATGAACTCTGCGAAGGTATAGCGGGGATGGAGGGCGCGGATAGTGTTTTTGACCTGGGGCACACTTGGCAGTCGCAGCTGGTTTTCGTCCCGGCTGGAAGTCAGCAGGTCATGGGGGCGTTTTGCGGCCATAGCCAATCTGAGTTCGACATCCGTCAGCCCCTGTTCATCCATACAACTTCTTATAGCCGAGAAAAAGTTCTCTTTGACCCATGAGCAAAAAAAGCGGTCCGGGGCCAGCAGCTCCAGCAATCGCTCTGAAGATGTCTGGCATTCCAGGGGAGCGATCCATAGGGACATGGAGTTCTCCGGCAGGATATCAGCCAGCTTTTCTTTGATCATTTCCCAAGGCATAATAGTAAAAGCACTGTTTGTAATAATTTGTCGGTCTGGATCTTTAAAATGACGCTCAAACACTTCCCCCAAATGGTGTTACCGTTCTATTGAAAAGTGGTCGAACAGTCAAAAGTGGTCTGGGCTGATTTTTGAATTGCACTGAAAAGTTATCAACAGCTCTGTGTTGCTTGCAGTGTCGGGGATGACACCTTGAGACAGCGCTAACATCTTATTTTCACATGGGTTTTTTTTGGAGTGGCAAAAAGGATATGATTTGGTGGGTTTACGGACAATGGGCTGCTTGCATTGGAAGGAAAGGGAATGGTTAAGCTGCCGTTTTACTCTTGAATGCTGCTTTTTTCTCGTAATTACGGCGATTTTTGCGCAAGTTGTTGAACTTGCTTGGGAAATTATTTTTGGCTCTTTGAAAATAAAAAATGGTTTACAGGTAAAGGAGAATAATTGTTGACGGGAATCGTCAACAGATAAATATACCGCTAATTCTGACAGCTGCCATTACCACAATGTGGTGGTGTCTATATGGAGTAAGGGATAGGGGGTGACCAGGGCCGTATTCACGGCAGAACGGCGCTCAAGGCGCTGATATTTTCTTGAAATATTCTCGTAAGTCCTTGTTTATGAATTGGTCGATTCGTTTGAGATTTCCCTGGTGACCGATGATGATGTCCTTTATCTTTGCTTTACCCAGCAAGGTTTTCACGTGATCTTCCATCCTGGCCCATTGCTGGCGGTTGTAGTCGCTGTCGAGATTGATCAGGTCGGTCGGCTTTGCTATCGCCTGTCTTTTCAGACGGACGAACTGGAAGCGGGAGAAGAGCAGGGACATACAGAATATACTGCCTGCGATTCCTAGCAAAGGCAGGAGTAAATTCTGCCAACCCACCGTTCCCGAGATCAGTGATGAGATCAGGGTTGTGGAAGGCAAGTTGGTGAATTCGCGAATAATGATATCCAGAAACAGGAAAAAGAAAATAGCCAGGCCTGCCGTTATCCTGCCGGTCATTATCAGCAGAATTCGTCCTTTTCGGCTGAAATTCGTGAATGCTTCGGCTACCAGCCGCAGTTCATGGGCCTGGGTGTCGATATGCTGGAGAATGTGATTGATCCTTAATGATGGGGCCCCAAGGATCTTCTCTCTAAGTTCGCTCCTTTCATTATTTAATCCCGCCATTGCCTCGGGGTTTTTTGCGAGAAGGGGTGAATAGGTCATGAAGATCCGCGGGATGTCCTTGCGGCCGGTCATCTGTGAAAGGTTCCAGCAAAGGGTGCCATACGAACGGATCAGGTCTGCCGGGTTGTCGCACTCATCTATCCGGCTCATCACAAAAATAACCCGGTCTTCCCCTGAACTGCCGGGGAGGGTGTTGCGGATCGTCTCGTAGACCTCGCGGATCGTCCCGGCCTTATGGGGGTCGAACATCAAAACCACCAGATCGGCCAGCCTGGCCAGGTCACCAACCACCCCGTTGTAATCGTAGCCGCGGTCTTTTTCGGTAACCGCATCGAGCATGCCGGGGGTATCAATTATCGCCATGTTATCCAGTTGCGGGGAGTCGACCTGTTTCATGGTAAAATGAGCGGTGAATTGTTCGCCATACTTCTTTAGCGAGGTGAAGGGCAGCCGGTCGTCGTTAACCAGGCTTGAACCCGGGACTTCTTGCGGAGCGGAGCCGCCTTCCGGCGCGGTCAGGATGGTAAATGAGTCGTCGGTCGGTGATTGCCCGGTCCGCTGGATATCGGTCCCGACCAGTTCATTGATCAGGGTGGATTTACCCGA
>CBDVDF010000419.1:0-2225 GCA_965372675.1 uncultured Desulfobacterales bacterium | reverse complement strand
TGCATCCAGACAGCCGCATATTTACATTGGACAGTGATTTTACTCTGTACCGCAATGACAGGCGGCACATAATCCCAACCATTATGCCCGGATAGAAATAGAAGGCATCAAGTCAGATCCTGAGGGCGCAAATTCAGACACCCTGGCTGTCGCAGAAAAAGAAGCCGAAGAAGCCGAAAAGCAGGCCGCTAAATTGACCCGCAAAGCCGCCAAGGCAGCGAGCTGGGAGATCCCTCTACCGTTCATTATTCTCGGGGGAATATACGGGGGGATTTTCGTCGCCGGAGAGGCGGCGGCCATTACCGCCCTTTACGTGATCATCGTCGAGGTTTTCATTTATCGGGACATCAGCATTTCACGCCTGTCGCCGATCATGGTCAAAAGCATGGCCCTGTTCGGGGGGATCCTGCTGGTCCTGGCCGCTTCAATGGCCTCCACCAACTACCTGATCGACCAGGAAATACCAAACCGGCTTTTCGAACTTATCGGCACTTATATTTCCAGCAAATACACCTTTCTGCTGCTGCTTAATATCTTCCTGCTTCTGGTCGGCACCATGCTGGATATCTTCTCAGCCCTGGTCCTGGTCGTGCCTCTGATCGTGCCGATCGCCCAGATGTACGGCGTCGACCTGGTCCACCTCGGCATCATCTTCCTGACCAACCTGCAGATCGGATACTGCACCCCGCCGGTGGGAATAAATCTATTCCTGGCCAGCTACCGCTTTGATCGACCGGTGGTCAAGCTCTACGCCGCCAGCCTGCCATTCCTCGGCCTGCTGCTGATCACCCTGGTCATCATCACCTATTTCCCGTTGCTGAGCCTTTTCCTGGTAAATCTCTGGGGGTAAGGGGATGGCCGGGTTCAGAAGTTGAAACCGAGGCTCAGATAGATCTGCTCACTACTTTCCTTCCGTACCGATAGATTCCACTTCCTGGCCGCATTGGCGGAGCCGTAGATATTTCCGACATAGAAAGGCAGACCGAAACCACCAGCCAGAATGGCCATCCCATCGTTCTCCCGGTCAATGGCCTCTACCAGACCAGCAATGAACAGGGCGTTGATCACAAAGGCACTCAGCCCGTCGCCGGGCCGACCGGCATAAAAATAGCCACTGCCAGGCAGCACTGCCGATAACGAAGCCGCCAGCCCGGGCGACTTGCGCGATTTCCGTTGATAGTCATCGATTAAAGCAAGTGCCTCATGAATTTTTTCACCATCCTGGTCCTGCGCTAATCTTGTCAACAAACCGTTAAGCTGATCCCGGCTCTGGCCGATCTCTCCCTTGTCGAAGGAGATCAGGGCCCGAGCCTTGATCGCAGTTTGAACCAGCGGCAGATTGTCGGAAGTCTCGCTTAGCAAGGATAATTCCCGAGCCGCCTGCGTGGCGTCACCAGCCTGCCAGTAACATACTCCCTCCAGGTAATGGCTCTCTGCAACATATTCACTGTCTGGTATTGCCAGGCGCAATAGCCGGAAGGCCGCTATGGCGGCAGGATAATCTTCGCCACCCATATAGGCCCTGGCAATATTGAACATGACCTGATCACGGTCCGGCGAGTCTGGGAAGAGATAAAGGAATTTCTTATACTCGGTGATCGCCCGATAGTTTTCTCCTTCCGCCAGGAACATCCCGGCCAACCGAAGCTGAATTTCTGGAGAAATGACCAGCTCCGAGACACTGGCAGAGAATGCCGGTCCCGGCGCCATGATCAACAGAAGAGCACTGAACAGAAGCAGCAGCCGCTGGTATTTATTCAGTAAGGACATTATCTTTTCACCGGATCACTCAATTTACCGTTCGGGAGGCTTTCATAGACCTCCCCCACTCTTTTCCATGGGTTGCATCTGATCAGTCGGTCAACGGTCATCAGGCTCCCAGACACTGCACCGTGATGGGTTATCGCCGTCAGGCCGAAGGAGGAACAGGTTGGATGAAAACCGCATCTGGGACCGTCGATCGGTGAAATCCGTTTCTGGAACAATTTTATCCCAGCCTGCAAGACCAGCTTAAGCGCCGAGGTCTCCAACTGCTTCTGCCCCGTCGATTCATGCTTCAAGGTAGCCGGGCCTTTCATCATCCTCTTGGCACCGAGGGTAGATCCCGGATTTGAGAGAAACAGAAAGATCACCAGAAAGGCTGCGGTCTGGAAAAGTCTCAGGTTATGCATGGCGAATTCACAAAGTAAGTGCGACATTATTTGTTAAAAAAGAGGTGACCGGTA
>CBDVDF010000418.1:0-2225 GCA_965372675.1 uncultured Desulfobacterales bacterium | reverse complement strand
CTGAACACCGATAAATTCACCAGCCCGGCTTTCCCCGACCTTGCCGACCTGGTCTATCAAAGTAATGATGGGGATGTGCAAAGAGCTCTCGGTAAAGAGCGTTTAGCGATTGCCGACCTGGCCGCCCTGTTGTCCCCCGCTGCGGAAGAACATCTGCCGGCTTTGGCCGCCAGGGCTGCAGAACTGACCGCCAGGCGCTTCGGCAGGACCATCCAGATCTATGCGCCCCTCTATCTCTCCAGTTTCTGCACCAACCGCTGTGCATATTGCGGCTTTTCGGTTGAGAACAAGATCGAGCGAAGGGTGCTTTCTCTCGATGAGGCAGAGAGCGAGGCCATGCTCCTCGCCGAACGCGGCTTCAGTCATATCCTCCTGGTTGCCGGTGAAGCTCCGGCCAAAATGGGAGTGGGCTATCTGGAGGAGATTGCCTCCAGATTAAAAAACAGTTTTGCTTCGATCTCTATAGAGGTCCAGCCTCTGGACGAGGCCGATTACCGGCGGCTTTTTAAGGCCGGGATCACGTCGGTGGCGGTATATCAGGAAACTTACGACCGGGATATCTATCCCCAGGTCCATCTTGCCGGCGCCAAATCTGATCTTGAATATCGTCTCGCCACCCCGGCCCGGGTGGCGGCGGCCGGCATGCGTGAGGTGGGGATCGGCGCTCTTCTCGGTCTTGCCGATTGGCGGCTTGAAGGGTTGTCACTTGGCGCCCACCTGGCCTGGCTGCGCCATAATTACTGGCGCACCGCCCTTACCGTCTCTTTCCCCAGGTTAAAGCCAGCGGCCGGAGATTTTGAGCCTCTGGTCGTGGTTGGCGAAAGGGAGCTGGCCCAGTTGCTGTTCGCCCTGAGGATCTTCGACCCGGATGTCGGTCTGCTGCTGTCAACCAGGGAGTCGGCCCGCTTTCGTGACGGGATGATCGGCTTGGCCCCGACCCGCTATTCGGCCGGTTCCTGTACCGCGCCGGGCGGTTATTCCAAGCCCGAACAGGCCGGGGAGCAGTTCTCTATTGAGGACCAGCGCACTATCGATGAAGTCTGTCTGGCGATCAAGGACAAGGGCTTTGATCCGGTTCGCAAGGACTGGGACCCGGTTTTTCAGCAATCTTCTGCAGATCAACAGGCTGCCTGAAAATACCCTCCGGGAAGTACTGGAGAAGAGTGGCTTGGCTAAAATTTTCGTTTCGTCATCCCGGCATGTTTTAAGCCGGAGGTAAGCACCCTTAAAGGGCATAAACTTCGACTCCGATCCAGTTGCTAAGCTTAGTTTCATATAGAGTCCCAAAAATTTAAGAATATTCCGCATTAACTGAAACTTGAAAGGGAGATTTGGCTTATGAGCGATATTAAAAAAATGTACACGACCATCCTGGGCGATCACTTTCCCATGGATATGAAAATATCATTCGGTGATCAGACCCTGGTCTACCGCAAGAGGACCTGGGCTATTCCCATGGAAGACGGCAGCGTCGAGGAGCGGGGAATCCGCTATGGCGAGAATCCCGACCAGGAGGCGGCCCTTTATGAACTGGTAAACGGCAACTTGGCCCTGGGTGACTGTAAATTCATCGAGCCGGGTCACGGCCTGGTCAGCGGCATTGCGGTTGAAGACATGCTGCAGGTTGGCAAGCACCCCGGCAAGATCAACCTGACCGATATCGATAACGGCCTCAACATCATCAAATACATGGTGGATCGTCCGGCCGCGGTTATCCTCAAACACAACAATCCCTGCGGCGCCGCTGTGGCTGGGACTCTGGCCGAGGCCTACGATAAGGCCAACCGCTGCGATCGGATCGCCGCCTTCGGCGGGGCCGTTATCATGAGCAAGCCCTGTGATAAGGCCACCGCAGAATTAATGAGTAAGAATTATCTGGAAGTGGTCTGTGCGCCAGAATTTGAAGAGGGTACCCTTGAGATCCTGGCGGCCAGAAAGAATCTTCGGGTCATCAAGATCGGTCGGATCGATAAATTGGCCGATTTCGAAAACTACCGTTTCGTCGATTTCAAGAGCCTGATCGATGGTGGGATCATTGCCCAGCAGTCGGCGGTCAACTCGATTCGTTCAGTCGATGATCTGCTGCCGGCGGTTACCACCTCAAAAGGGACTGAATACAAGTGTGAGCGGGAGCCGAACCAGAGAGAGATCGATGATATGCTCTTTGGCTGGGCGGTTGAGCATGGCGTAACCTCCAACTCCGTTATCTATATCAAAGACGGCTG
>CBDVDF010000417.1:0-2231 GCA_965372675.1 uncultured Desulfobacterales bacterium | reverse complement strand
TTTCATTATTAATTTTTTTCACTTAACCCACCAGGTCATCAGAACCTGGATGGGAGAGTAATATAAAGGGAGTTGCTTCGGCTTGGCGAAGCGGTTCCAGTAGGCGACCCGGTGGACGGACAGATACCAGTTGGGGACGACATAATAGCCATGCCAGAGGAGCCGGTCCAGGGCTTTGCAGGCAGCGGTCAGTTGGGCCTGGGTTTCGGCATAGATCACCCGGTCGACCAGTTGGTCTATGGCCCTGTCCCGTAGGCCGATAAGGTTACGGGAGCCTTTGCTGTCGGCGGTCGAGGAATGCCAGTAGTTGCGTTGCTCGTTGCCGGGTGACTGGGACTGACCGAAGGAATTGACCACCATGTCGAAATCGAAGTCCTGTAGCCGTCTGGTGAACAGGGCCGGGTCAATGGTCCGGTAGCTGGCCTTGATCCCCAACTTGGCCAGATTCTTGACATATGGGGCCATTACCCGCTCAAAGGAAGGGGAAACCAGGAGGATCTCAAACTCGAAATGCTGGCCGGCCTTGTTGACCAGAACACCGTCTTTCATGGTCCAGTCGGTTGCTCTCAGGATGTTCTGGGCCTGGCGGAGATTCTTTCGTAATGAAGAAGGCGCTTTGGTGGTTGGTGGGGTCAGTGGTTCGCTGAATACTTCGGGCGGTAGTTCAGAGCGGAACGGTTCGAGGTATTCAAGCTCCAGCCCGGTGGGCAGACCGGTGGCTGCCAGTTCGGAGTTGCTGAAAAAGCTGGCGCTACGGGTGTATTGATCGAAGAACAGGGTGCGGTTGGCCCACTCAAAATCAAAAGCCAGCGCCAGCGCCTTACGGACCATCCGATCCTGAAAAATTGGGCGCCGCAGGTTGAAGACAAAACCCTGCATACCCTGGTTGTTGTTATGGGCCAGAGTTTCCTTGACGATCTTGCTGCCGGTGAATTTTGGTCCGGTGAGGTCTCTGGCCCATTGCTTGGCGATATTGATAGGCATGAAATCGAATTCATGGGCCTTGAAGGCCTCCACCGAAACGATCTGGTCCTTGAAGTACTTGTAGGTAATGGTGTCGAAGTTGAACATGTTGCGCCGGGCCGGCAGGTCGCGGGCCCAATAATCGGGATTCCTTTTGAAGGTCATGATCTTGCCCGGTTTGACCTCTGAGACGATATAAGGTCCTGAGCCGAGCGGCGGCGCCATGGACTGGGTGTCGAAAGGGGTAGAGGCATAGAATTTCTTTGAAAATACCGGCAGCTGACTGGCGATCATGTGCAGTTCCCGGTTCTTCTGGGCGAAATTGAAACGGACCCGGTGCTGGTCGAGGATCTCGGCCCCGGTGATATCCTGCAGGTAGGCCTGGTAGAAAGGATGGGCCGCGTCGCTTTTCATGGTCTGCAGGGAAAAGGCGACATCTTCAGGCGTGATAGGCTCACCGTTGGAAAAACGGGCCCTTTCATCGATCGTATAGGTGACCGAGAGGCCGTTGGCGGCCAGGAAAATATCTTTGGCGATCAGGCCGTATGCGGCAAAAGGTTCGTCAAGACTGCCAACCGCCAGAGTCTCGAAGACCAAGGTTTCCAGGCCGTCCGGGGCTGTCCCCTTCAGGGTGAAGGGGTTCATCTTGTCAAAGCTTCCCAGGCTGTGCAGAACCAACTGCCCACCCTTTTTGGCCTGGTCGGAGGTATATTCGAACTTCTTGAAATCGGCCTGGTACTTGACCTTGCCGTCGATGCTGATCCCGTGGGCCGCCTGCAGACTGGTGGCAGGTGTAAAAATGATAATTGCCACGGCAAGGCAACATGAGAGCAGGGAGATCGCGGTTGAGGATGTTTTTTTAGTGGTCATGCTGTTTATGGGAGATCCTTTTTCAGGGCAACTGGTGAGGCTTGAAATTAAATCATTGGTGGCAAAGATGCAAGCAGAGGGGGTTGGAGAAAAGGGAATGCAGGGTCAACAATTGATTTCCTGGATCCGGAAAACACTGTCGATCGAAACCGCGATAATATTGGCTACCAAGGTAAGAAGGTTCATGTCTTGCTCATTAAACTCACCGTGCTCTTTGTTGACCATCTCCATAACCCCGATCAATTCGCCATTGATATGGAGGGGAACGGCCAAGATCGATTTGATCTCGAACTTGCCGAAGGCCTCTTTGTCGATCACCGAGTTAAAGCGGGTGTCTTTTTTTACATTACTGACTATGGCGGGGCGTCCGTGGCTGAATACCCAGCCAGCCAGGCCTT
>CBDVDF010000416.1:0-2235 GCA_965372675.1 uncultured Desulfobacterales bacterium | reverse complement strand
AAAGATGCTCCGGGACGAGATCGTCTCCAAACACCTGTCAGTCAGACAAGCTGAGAATCTGGTAAAAAAATTCAAGGGCGAACTTACTCCCAGCAATATAGAGAGACAGCAATCTTCTGCTGGCAAGAAAGCCAAGGGAGATATCCCTGAATCATACTGTCAAACGCTGACCAAAGAACTGGGCCGACATCTTGACACCAAAGCGAACATATCCCAGAACGGCAGCCGAGGTAAAGTCGAAATAGAGTATTACTCTCTAGACGATCTGGAACGACTGATCAGCCTGATCACCAACGCTCCCCCTATTGCTTAAAACTTCTCAACTTATTATTTCTTGCCATGAAATCATCTTGCCAGACTGACGCAAAAGTATTGCGGAATGAGCAGATATCTGCCGATATTTTCCGCATCACCATGCAAGCCGAGAGCATAGCGGAAGTAGCTTCGCCTGGGCAATTTGTCATGGTAAAAGCCATGGGGAAGATTGCCGACCCGCCATTGCTAAGAAGACCATTTTCCATCCATCAAGCCAGCTCTAATGGCCGCCTGCAAATTCTCTTTAAGAAACTTGGCAAAGGCACCGAATTTCTTTCATCACGCCAACCAGGCGATGTCCTTAACCTGCTTGGCCCCCTGGGGCGAGGCTTCCGCCTACCGGAGCAACCGGCAAACATCTGCCTCATTGGTGGCGGCATGGGGGGCGCACCACTGTTTTATCTGGCCAAACAACTCAGTATTAATCTCTCCGCAGGCAGCAAGCTTAAGGTCCTTTTAGGGGCCGCATCAGCCAATGAACTTGTGGTTTTGCAAAAGGATTTTGCCAGCCTCGGAGCGTCAGTTGATACTGCAACCGATGATGGTACAGCCGGCCATCATGGCCTGGTAACAGAGCTGCTGGATAAGGTGATCTCGCCGGCTGAAAAATGGCAGGTGTTTACCTGCGGGCCGCATCCGATGATGAAGGCAATCGCTGTTTATTGCCTGGAAAAGGCCTGGCCCTGCCAGGTTTCGCTAGAAACTTTGATGGCCTGCGGCATCTCAGCCTGTCTGGGTTGTGCGGTCCCAAGCGCCAGACAACTACTCGACAGCAATGAACCATACCTGCATGTCTGTAAAGATGGGCCGGTTTTTGACGCGGAGGAAGTAGCATGGATATAGAGGAAAATTCCAATCTCAAGGTCGATATAGGAGGTGGACTGCAACTGCAAAACCCGGTAATGACCGCCTCCGGGACCTTCGGATACGGCAGTGAATTTACCAATTATGTAAATCTTCACCGCTTGGGAGCCATAGTAGTTAAGGGCATATCCCTGTTGCCGAGAACCGGAAACCAGCCACCGCGAATCGTCGAAACAGCCGGGGGGATGCTTAATGCCATCGGCCTGGAGAATGTTGGAGTTGAAAAATTCATCAGCGAAAAGATGGCCTTTCTCAGAGAGATCACCACTCCGGTTATCGTCAATATCCTTGGCGACAGCATCGAAGAGTATGCTGAACTGGCCGAAAAACTGAGCGAAGTTGAAGGTATCTCAGCCCTGGAAGTCAATATTTCCTGCCCCAATGTAAAGAAAGGCGGGGTAGCTTTTGGCACAGATCCAGTAATGGTCGAGGCAGTCACAAGGGCGGTTAAAGAGCGGACATCCTTGCCGGTTATCATCAAGCTTTCGCCAAATGTAACCGATATCACCGCCACCGCTCGGGCGGCTGAAAACGGTGGCGCCGACACACTTTCATTGATCAACACCCTGATGGCAATGGCCATCGATCATCGGACCAGAAAACCAGCCCTTGCCAATGTAATCGGTGGTCTTTCTGGGCCGGCTATCAAGCCTGTCGCCTTAAGAATGGTCTGGCAGGTTGCCGGAGCAGTAAGCATCCCGATAATCGGTATCGGTGGCATAATGACCGCCGAAGACGCCCTCGAATTCATGATCGCCGGCGCAACTGCGGTCCAGATTGGCACCGCCAATCTGATCAATCCTGACTCAACGGAAAGGATCATTGAAGGGATAAGCAAGTTTGTCGAAGAGAAAAACTGCCAATCTATCCGGGAAATTATCGGTACCATAATAACAAGTTGAGCAAAATCAGAGCTGCGAACTAGCCCGGAAATTTCACAAGCTGAGACGCCGGATAGACAAAGTGTAAGGTGGTTGAGCTATACTTTAGTATGCGAAACACCTTACACTGCAGGCTATACGGATGTATCGGCTTGCCCGGAGGGTGAGTAATTTC
>CBDVDF010000415.1:0-2236 GCA_965372675.1 uncultured Desulfobacterales bacterium | reverse complement strand
AAGGTCTTCTGCACTGTGGGCTGCCGAGATGAACATCCCTTCGAACTGGGCCGGGGCCAGATAAATGCCTTCATTGCGCATCTCACGATAATAGCGCCCGTACATTTCTGTATCTGATTTAAATGCTGATTCAAAATCGGTAACCGGTCCTGCTGTGAAGAAAAGAGTCAGCACCGAACCGGCCTGGTTCATGCAAACCTTGTCACCGAGGTGTTTTTTGGCCAAGGCGAGTAATTGGGCCCCGAATTCTTCGGCCTTTTTATCAAGGGCTTCATAAAAACCCGGTTTTGCCAGCTCGGTCAGGGTTGCCTTGCCGGCGGCCATGGCCAGCGGGTTGCCGGAAAGGGTGCCGGCCTGGTAAACCGGTCCGACCGGCGAGACCATTTCCATGATCTCTCTTTTGCCGCCGTACGCTCCGACCGGCAGGCCGCCGCCGATGATCTTGCCGAGGCAGGTCATGTCGGGAGTAATGCCGAACTTGGCCTGGGCGCCGCCCAGCCCTGTCCTGAAGCCGGAGATCACCTCGTCAAAGATCAGGACGATACCCAGTTCACTGGTCAGTTCTCGGAGTTTTTTGAGGTAACTGAGGGATGGAGTGACAACTCCCATGTTGCCGGCGATCGGTTCGATAATTACACAGGCAATATCGAGATCCTGGTTGCGCAGGGTCTGCTCAAGCTCTTGCTCGTCGTTATAGGGAATTGACAGGGTATTCTTGACAATATCCTCTGGAACACCCGGGCTGCCGGGGATCCCCAGAGTTACTACTCCGGAACCAGCCTTGACCAGAAACGAATCGGCATGGCCATGGTAACCACCGTTAAACTTGACGATGACATCACGGCCGGTGTAGCCGCGGGCCAGACGGATGGCGCTCATTGTCGCCTCGGTCCCGGAACTGACGAACCTGACCATTTCAATCGAAGGCACCGCATCGATGACCATTTCAGCCAGGTCTATTTCCAGAGGGCAGGGGGCCCCGAAACTGGTGCCGTTAGCCATAGCCTCTTTGATCGCATTTTGGATAGCCGGGTAGTTGTGACCAAGGATCATCGGCCCCCAGGAACCGATGAAGTCGATATAGCTGTTGCCGTCGACATCGTATATCTTTGAACCTTCGGCCCTCTGGATGAAGATCGGGTCGCAGCCCACCGACTTACACGCTCTTACCGGACTATCTACTCCGCCAGGGATCAGATCCTGGGCCTTGGCGAACATCTTTTGTGAATTTTCGGTATTCATTAATATCTCCCGCTGAAAAGTTTTATACCGCTATATTTCAGTTGTTTTTTAAGAAGAAGGAATATAGCACGGCTTTTTTGCTAATGTCAAAGTCTTGCCGTTATATTTCGAAGGGTTTTGTCTCTTCTGGCAGCTAACTAGCTGGAATCATTAGATAAGGTCCTGCCAGGCCCAGCTGGTATTTTAAAACTAGCTGGGCCATTGATATCAGTCGCAATTATATGCGGCTTAAATGATCAGTTCCTTGAAGTAGGTTATGGAGTGAAACTTTTTTGAAGGGCGGACAGGCTCCCGACTGCTCGGTTTTGCTACATAGACCAAGTGCTTGAGGCCGGCTTTTTCAGCCGAGAGCAGTACCTTTTCGGTATCATCCGCCAGCATCGTCCTTGCCGGGTCGAAGCTTATCATTGAACCAAGCCGCTCCCAGAAGGCGGGATCCTCTTTGGCCAGACCGACCTCCATGGAACAGACTATTTTATCAAAATAGCCCCGCAGGGCGGTTTTAGCCATTTTGATCTCGAGGGTTTTACTGTGGGCATTTGTAACCAGGCAGGTCACCTTGCCAATTTTATGACAATATTCAAGAAAATCAATAACATAGGGGTGAACAGCTATCAGGTGATCAACCTGGGTCTTCAAATTTGGAATATCAAGATCAAGTTCATTGGACCAGAAATCCAGGTCGGTCCAGGCCAGAGTTCCTTCCCGGCTTTTGTATTTGGCCAGCAATTCCCTGCCGGCCTCTGCTACGGTTATGCCGTTTTTATTCGCGTAGACCTCCGGGACATAGGTCTCCCAGAAATAATCGTCAAAGTACTTATCAAGCAGGGTGCCGTCCATATCAAGCAGGACATGGTCCACCTGTGACCAGAATGATTCAAGATCGCTGAACATCTTGTTTCTCGCTTAAAATTGAGGGGTGAATAGTGTTGAGACGCGTCGGGATAGTGATGAATTGGTCTAGTTCGCAGCTCTGATTTTGCTCAACTTGTTA
>CBDVDF010000414.1:0-2239 GCA_965372675.1 uncultured Desulfobacterales bacterium | reverse complement strand
TGCTTCTTTTCTGCCTGCTGTGCCTGCCGGCTATTTCAGCAAGTGTTGACGACAGCCGCTTCGAGCCGTTCATCGAAAAGCATGACACCGGTTGGATCGACTGGGAGAACGGGATGATCTATGGGGTCGGTCGCGGCTACCTGAACCGAAACAGCAAGGACCGTTCCCGGGCCCGGCGGGCGGCAACGGTGATCGCTTCCAGTAATATCGTCAAGCTGGCGGCCGGCCTGAACCTCGATGATGCCCGGACTTTGCAGACCATCGGTGATGGACGGGTGGTGGTGCGGCTCAAGGCCTTTCTGCGCGATCGGCCCCACAAGTCATCTTTCGTTGAGGGTGATGACCCTTATTATGAGGAGATCAGGGTGGCATCCCTCAGGGGGGTGAGCGGTCTGACCGCCAAACTGATCGATTATTTGAGCAAGGAACCGGTCTGGCGGGATTTCCCGCTCAGGACCCTTGAGCAGCCGGAGGTTGTCGATATTATCGATGATGAAGATCAACCCTGGCTGCTGCTTGATGCCCGTGATCTGCCCGATCTGGACCAGGTAAGCCCGGCCCTTTTTCCCAAGATCATCAGTGATACCGGCGAAGTGGTATACGAACTGTCCGGGGTCGAGGATACAGCTCTGGTGGATCGCGGCATGATGAACTACGTGGTGACCGACGAATCCGCCGCTGATCTGCGCAGCAACCTGAAGTTGCTAGACCGGCTCCTGGCCGGGGCCGGACTCATTGTTGATGTCCCGGAGGCAATGGCCGAAGAGCAGCAGAAGCGCAAGAAACGGCGCCGTTATATTGTCAAAGATGTTAAGGCGGTCCAGGGTCTGGCCAAGACCAACCTGGTGATCAGCGCCGAGGATGCCGCTAAGCTCAAGGGTGAGGATTCATCTTCCCGGATCCTCAAGAAATGCCGGGTGGTGGTTATTGTTTCCAGCCCGATAGGCGGGGTTGAGGGCACGATCCCTACCCTCCTGGCTGGTACCGCTGATGCTGGTTAACAGGGACTGACCGGAGAGGCCATGACCGGCAAAAAACTCCTTCGCATTCAGATCATCGCCACTCTGCTTTGTACGGTGCTGGTGACCGGCGCGGTCAGTTTATCTTACCAGGGAGGCATTCTCTCCCGATTCGACAATTTCCTTTTTGATTTGAAGGTGAACTGGCGCGGCCCGGTGCCAACCAGTGATCGGATCACCCTGGTCCTGATGGACGAGGAGAGTGCGGTAAGTCTCAAACGCTATCGTGGCCAGTGGTCCCGTCGGAAGCTGGCGGCCGCCCTGGAGAATCTCTGTGGGGCCGGTGCGGCGGTGATCGGTCTTGATATGGTGATGTCGGCCCCGGACCTTGAACCGGAGTCGGACCTGATCCTCGCCGATGTGATCAGCGCATGCAACAACGTTGTTCTGGCCAGGGTTTCTGCCGCCCAGGGGGTCGGGGAGATTAACCCGCTGGCCAAGTTTCAGGCCGGCATGATCGGTGACGGCTTTATCGACGTTCCCCTGGACGAAGACGGTATTCTGCGGCGGATCCGTTTTCTTAACGCCAAACCGATGCCAGATGGCGGACTGCAGCTGTTGCCGGCTTTTGCCCTGGAGCTGGCGAGGGTCTTCCTTGACCTGGATTTCGACTTTGATTTTTCCAGTGAGGACCATTTTCTGCTCGGCCGGGCAGATGGCAACCACCTCCGCCTACCCTACCCCGATCTGCTGATCAACTATTATGGAGACTATACTGCTTTCAAGGTGGTCTCTTTTGCCGATGCTGTTAACAACCGGCTTAAACCTGAAGACATAAAGGGCCGGGTAATTCTGGTCGGTTCCTCCCTTTCCAGTCAAAAAGATTTTTTTACCACTCCCTTCTCGCGTTTCCATCAGGGTGATGACGAACTGGCAGAGCATTTCGGGGCAGTGGAAAAAGGGATTCTCGGTTCCGACGAACCAGGAGTCGCCTGTCATGCCCATGCAGTGGAAACTATCCTTAACCAGGCCTTCATTCGCCATATCCATGGTGGCCCGGTGGTCTGGCTGACCATCGGTTTTGCCCTGCTTGGCCTGCTTTTTTATCTGCCGAGGATCGGTATGTTGATCGAGATCGCCATCCTTTTCCTGGTTCTGGCGGCCATGGTCGTTGTTTCGCACCAACTGTTTATCCGAAATCTGATCTGGCTTGATATTGCTCCCCTGCTCGGGGTTTTCATTCTGCAGTTCGTGGCCGGGGTTACCATCCAGAGATCATT
>CBDVDF010000413.1:0-2241 GCA_965372675.1 uncultured Desulfobacterales bacterium | reverse complement strand
CAACCTGAGGTTGAGCTGCAAAAGCCTGGTCGGCACCACCAACCACTATCGAAGAAGCAAAGATTATCTGCTCAAAGGTCCGATTAAGGGTCTTACTCTCGAAATTACTTATCGGGGATCCTTCCGGGATAAACACTTCATCTCCGACCTTAAGCACGGTCTTGGGACCGGCAGCCCAGATCTTTTCGGTCCCGGTATCGATCTGAACATAAGTATAACCGGAAGCATCCATGGTCTCGGTTACTGTCCCGGCAGTTCCGGAAGCAGAAGAGACGACTTGGGGAGCATCTCCGATCGCCTGACCATTCTTGACATCATTCTTGCACCCTGCAAGTATCACCAACAACATTGAAAGCCCAATTAACAAATAACTTTTTTTCACGATTCTCCTCCTGCATCAAGATATAAACTGAATAAATTAATTTTTAAAAGTTTATAAGCATTTAACTAAGAATATACAAGCCTGACCATATAACATAAACAGACCACCCCTGCCACTTTATTAGTGATCCAACCTGCTACAAAACCTGTCCGATAGCGGTTACCGACCTGACCTGAAACCACTGCAGAGACCCCTTTACCCTTGACAAGACGACGCTTTCACAATTAATATTCAGGATGGTATCCCGTTTGTACGGGGCAAATAATCATTCGCATAACGGAAGGATATCCTCATGTTAACGAACAGCCTGTTCAGGCGTTTTTCTATAATTATTCCCCTGGTAGCTTTAGCCGTGCTTTTTTTCAGCACCACAGGGCAAGCCGGACCATATCTTGATTCAGGACACGGTGGCTACAACACTGCGACTAAAGGGGTCGCCCGTTTGGCAAACTATGCAGAGGGGAACTGCGCTCACTGCCATGAGCAACACGCCAGTATCGACGGCAGCGAACCGGCGCCTGTTAAGCCAGGGCCCTCAGACCATCTTCTTTTTACAGAGTTAAGCAACAACTCCCTTTGT
The DNA here is from genome assembly GCA_965372675.1 of uncultured Desulfobacterales bacterium. Taxonomy (GTDB): domain Bacteria; phylum Desulfobacterota; class Desulfobulbia; order Desulfobulbales; family JAGXFP01; genus JAGXFP01. The sequence goes on along the minus strand of CBDVDF010000413.1, from coordinate 1,279 downwards.
AATTATTGCCACGACAGCAACCAGACGAACGGGGCCCCGAATATCGCTTCCCAGATCGCCAAGTCCTATTCACATGATCCCAATTCGCTCATCGGTTCGGTACTCTGTGGAGACTGCCACGACTCGCACGTTGCCCAAATAACTACCCACAGCGAAGCGGCTGATGGCAACACTGTCCCCGGATCTTCCTCCGGGGCCGGAGTATTGCTCTCGGTCAGCGGTAAAGTTGTCTCCCTTTGGCCGCTGCCCGCCGCCCCCGGGGCCGGGGCTGAGAACCTTGCCTCCCTGACCCTTAGTGACGTTGACCCGATAACTATGGAATATCAACTATGCCTGAAATGTCACGGCGGCCAAGTCGCCTACCCAGGTCTTGAGAACCTTGGCCGGCAATTCAATCGAAACAACTACTCTGTGCATCCAGTTACAACCTCAACCTGGAAAAATTCTTATCTATGGGGTAATTTCGGAAATGCTTTCTTTGCACCCTGGAATGCGGCAAACGACAGTCAAATGTATTGCAGTGACTGCCACGGCAGCGACAATCCAGCCGACCCGGTCGGCCCGCACGGCTCAAGCTATCGCAGCATGCTGACCGACACCGGGCCGGGGTCCTCTTATGACAACCTTTGTCTCAGATGTCATAATGTTCTGAATTTTTCGAACTGGGATTCAGCACTTCATGGCTCAACAATACCTAATCGGGACCATAACTACGGTCCACATACCGGGCCAGCCAACTCCCTTGGTTGCCTGGCATGTCATGGTGGTATCGGCGGCGGCCTGGAAAGTAATATTCATGGTGCCAACTATAAATGGCCGGACGATGGAGGCCCGGGGACAGGGCTGACCTCAACCACCTTCCTGGTCGGCGGCATGATCACCAAGAACTACAGTGTACTTGGAATTCGTTACTGTTCATCGACATGCCACACGCTCGACGGAGGGACTGGATACCCTTACTGAAAAACTTCCCTGCAAACAATAAAAAAGGGGCGGTCATCTTTGTCATGACCGCCCCTTTTTTGATACCTTATTGAAAATAATTCACTGGATGGCTGCTATACCTAAAGGCTGGGTTCCCAGTTCAACCCGGCCGACCATCCGGTTTGAGGCCAGATCAACAACCGCCAAAGCCCCCTCGCAATCACCGGTCCCGACAAACAACAACCTCTGCTGATCAGCAACCGCCATCTCCCGGGCTTTCCCCTGCACGGTGATCACCTGAATTACATGGATCTGACCGCCTTTAACCACGGAAACACTCGCATCACCAAAGTTG
>CBDVDF010000412.1:0-2242 GCA_965372675.1 uncultured Desulfobacterales bacterium | reverse complement strand
CATTACCAGGAAAATACTCTTAGGAGAGGATAGAGGCGGGAAGTAATTTGACTTTTCGGGTCTATATTTAGTAGATTTTTTTAAAGGGCAGTAAAAATTACTGATAATATTTAATGAAAAAATTATTTGCAGGTAATCGATGTACCAGCACTTCCTCGACATCCTGGACCAGTTCGGAGCAGGCGGCAGCAGCGGGCCGGAAAATCTGGCGGTGCGCTTTTTACTGGCCGCTTTTTTCTGGCTGATCCTGGCGATAGTTTCCGGCCGACATTGGCATCGTCAACGTTCCGGCCGGGATCTCTTTATCTTTCTGGCGGCCTCACTCGGCCTGGTTCGGGAACTCTCGATGTTTGCCGGCGAGTACGGCAGCTGGCTTGGTTATTTCGAATTTCAGCATGCCTTCAAGTTCTATCCCCCCTTTGAACACGCTCTGACCATGTTGTCCGGGCTGCTGATCAGTTTTGCCTTCATCAAGTATTTTAAGGCCCTGCCGGGATATGAGAAAATATTCCTTTGGACTGGTGGACTGGTCGTTGTTCTCCTTTATCTGCTTATTGCCCCGACCTGGATCAGCTATCTGGCTGAGCATCCTGAGACCGTCTTCGGTTCTTTCTGGGGAGATATGGCCTTCCGGGTCGCGGCTTCTCTTTATCTCGGGACCGCCCTTTTGGCCCTGCTCAGGACGAGAAGGAAGCACCATGTGCCGATTAATCTCCTGATCGGCATCCTTTTCCTGTTCCTCGATGAATTCCTGATGATCTTCAATCTCTACAGCAAAGAAATTCACGTCCAGGCCTTTGCGCCGATCAGACATAATCTGCATCTCTGGGCCATCCCGTTTTTTATTGCCACCTACTGGAATAACCTCCGGCGCCGTGAGATCGAGTTGCGGTCCAGGAGTGAGGCGATAATTGCGGCCCTGGGAGATGGCCTGTCGATCCAGGACCGGGATTTCCGGGTGATCTTCCAGAATCAGGTCCACCGGGATCTTATGGGTGAACAGGAGGGGAAGTACTGTTATCAGGTTTACCGACATCAGGAAGAAGTTTGTCAAGACTGCCCGGTGGCAAGATCTTTTGCCGATGGGGAGATCCATCATGGCCTTAACCATGACCCGGAAACGGGAAAGTATGTCGAGATAACCGCTTCTCCGCTCAAGGACCAGAAGGGCAATGTCGTGGCCGCCATTGAGCTGGTCCGGGACATAAGTGCAAGAAGAAGAATGGAGGTCGAACTGGAAAAGACCCACAAACTGGAGACTATCGGGGTGCTGGCCGGTGGGATCGCCCATGACTTCAACAATTTGCTGACTGGCATATTAGGAAATGTCTCCCTGGCCAAGGCAGTTGTCGGCGAGGAACAGGGTGAGGCTAACGATGCTGTCGTTGACTATCTTGCTTCAGCCGAAAAAGCCTCGATCCGGGCCAGGGATCTCACCCAGCAGTTGTTGACTTTCTCCAAAGGTGGGGCCCCGATCAAACAGGCGGCCTCTATTGCGGACCTGGTCAGGGAATCGGCGAGTTTTGCTGCCAGCGGGGCCAATGTTGACCTGGAGATCAAGGTCGAAGATGGTTTGTGGAATGCCGAGGTGGATCCGGGCCAGTTCAGTCAGGTCATCCAGAATCTGGTTCTTAACGCCGTCCAGAGCATGGCAGATGGCGGCCGGATCCTGATCGAGCTGAAGAACAATCTCTTTGAGACCCAGGCCTCTTTGCCGTTGCAGGGAGATAGATATGTCCTGATCAAAATAACTGATAACGGCAGGGGAATCCCCGGCCAGAATATGGCGAAGATCTTTGACCCATTTTTTACCACTAAAGAGGGGGGCAGCGGCCTGGGTCTGTCCATTGTCTTTTCGATAATCAAAAAACACGAGGGCCATATAGCGGTCGAATCATCGGAGAGTGAAGGGACTTCTTTCAGCGTTTATATCCCGGCCGCCGATCTTGATGATCTCCGGAAGGATGGACCTGAAAAGGGGATCTACCCCGGTCATGGGCGGATCCTGCTGATGGATGATGACGAAGTTGTCTGTGAGGCTGCCGAAAGAATGCTTGGGCAAGCCGGTTACGAAGTTCTGATCTCTCATGATGGTAAAGATGCGCTGGCGACATATGAGAAATCTCTGCAGAACGGGGAACTTATTGATGCGGTGATCCTCGACCTGACCATCCCCGGCGGGATGGGGGGGCGCGAGACCATCGGCAGGCTTATGGATATTGACCCCGGGGTCAAGGCGATC
>CBDVDF010000411.1:0-2245 GCA_965372675.1 uncultured Desulfobacterales bacterium | reverse complement strand
TATATATCCAATATGCCGGGCTCCCTGCCGGGGTGGATGAAATGGAACGGGTGTTCCGGATCGATGACAAGGTCATGAAATATATGACCGTAAAACTGCAGGATGTCTTCACTCCTTTACCCGAGGACGAAGCCGTCGAGACCGAGGAAGCTGTTGCTGAGCCGGCCGCTGAAGTCGCCAAGACCAAAGAAGCTGCTGCAAAGCCGGTCGCTGAAGTCGCCAAGACCGAAGAAGCTGTTGCTGAACCGGCCGCTGAAGTCGCCAAGACCGAAGAAGCTGCTGCTGAACCGGCCGCTGAAGTCGCCAAGACCGAAGAAGCTGCTGAAGCCGACAAGTCCGACAGTGCCACCGCCGAGACCGCGACAGCAGCACCGGCGAAGGAAGCAGAGGCAGAGAGCAAGGACAGCGAAGAATAATCGATTATCATCGATTAGCCCTTCATGACTACTTTAGAAATCCATCATTTGACGGAGATCACATATGGCTTTTAGACGCAAAGATACCAAGAAGCCCCGTAAGAAAAGAGCATTCATCCGTAAAAAAGTATGCCGTTTCTGTTCTGACGACAGCCTGGTCATTGATTACAAAGAGACCAGAACTCTTAAGAACTTCGTAACCGAGCGTGGCAAGATCATTCCCCGCCGGATCTACGGGAACTGTGCCAAACATCAGCGCCAGATGTGCGAGGCTATCAAAAGAGCCCGCCAGATCGCTCTTCTGCCTTATACCGGCGACACCAATTTCTAGTAGCAGGAAACTGCTCTAGAGGGACCCATGGTCAGAACAGAAGGTGATCTCATTTCCCGGCTGGGCATAAACCCGGCCGGCGTAGCGATCTCTTCCGCCATCTGGTTGCTGCCGATAATCAGTATTGAGTTCATGTGGCTGCAATTCTTCGCGCCACTGCCGGTGTTTTATTATTTGACCGCGCTGGGTAGGGGCCGGGGGATAAACACCCTGTCCGCCGCCCTGCTGATCACCGGCTTGATCGCAACCATGATCGGAGCGGCTGCCGGCTTTTTTTTCTCGGCAACCATGTTGCCGGTCGGTTATATCCTGGCAAGGTCTGCAGCAGGTAAAGATGCCCCCCTGAGATCAGGGGTTATGGCTTTTACCATTCTGCTGCTCGGCTGGAGTTTCTGGTCATTATTGTACGGGATGGTCAATAGTGCCAGCCTCTACCAGGATATCCTGAGCAGCCTTGATCAGGGACTTATTGCTGCCGGCAAAGCTTTCAAGGAAAGTTCGGACCTGCCGGCTGAACAGGCTTTAGCTTTAGAAATTACTGTAGAAAGGCTCCGCGTTCTGGTTCCACGCATTATGCCGGGGTTGTTACTGTTGACCATGGCCAATACGGTTTTTTTCAACATGGTCATAGGACAGTACCTGTTGAGAAGGAAGGATCAGGGGCTTTCTCCCTGGCCTCCTTTCGCCGAATGGCGACTACCGGAGCAACTGGTTGGCCTGGTGATAGCTTCCGGGGTCTGCATCTTGATACCGGGAGGATTTTTACGGGACATCGGTTTTAATCTTGGCCTGCTGTCCGGTGCCTTGTATCTGTTTCAGGGCTTGGCCGTTCTTATTACCCTGCTTAGCAAGTGGCAGGTGCCGTTGTCTGTACGGATACTGATCTTCCTGCTGGTTATTTTCCAGGCATTCGGGATCATTATCCTGATCATACTCGGACTGGCTGATGTCTGGGCGGATTTCCGGAAGGACCGGAACAAATCCGATAACGATATTGAATTAGAATAACTCACCCTGTTTATTGATCAGTGAGGAGGAATAAAAAATGGAAGTAATTCTGAAGAAGAATGTTGATAATCTTGGAGAAGAAGGCGACGTAGTCAAAGTCAAAGCGGGTTACGGCCGCAACTATCTGCTCCCCCAGGGCAGTGCAGTCCAGGCCAATGCCAGCAACATGGCCAACCTGGAGAAGGAAAGGACTGCCATTGAAGCCCGCAAGGCGACGATCAAGACCGAAGCGGAAGGTATTGCCAAAAAGATCAACGGCACCACCATCGTCATCGAGCAACGGGCCGGCGAAGAGGACAAGCTCTTCGGTTCAGTCACCTCTGGAGACATTGCCGACAAGCTCGCCTCCCTCGGCATTGAAGTTGACCGTAAAAAGATCCAGCTTGATGAACCGATCAAGACTCTCGGTGAATTCATGATCAAGATCAAAGCCGGCTTTCAGGTCACTGCCGAAGTCAAGGTCCAGGTGACCCCGCTGGCGGAAGAAGAA
>CBDVDF010000410.1:0-2252 GCA_965372675.1 uncultured Desulfobacterales bacterium | reverse complement strand
ACTATAAATAGAATTGTACCTGCGTAAATTCAACCAGAAGGAGGCAACAAACAGCTATCGAGACAGGCCCCGACATCAACCCTGAGAGAGAGGAGGGAGAAAATGAAAAAAGCCATCACCTTTATGGCTCTGCTATCGCTATTGAATCTGGCCTTTATAGCGATTCCAGGGTCGGCAACGGCAAAAGAGGCCAACAGCATCGACGAACTTGTCGCCATGTTTGACGACTCAAAATGTGCAGGATGCCATGAGGAGATCTATAAGCAATGGCAAAACTCCTGGCACTCCAAGGCGGTGATCTCCTCACTGAAAGGAATGCGCAATTTTATTGCGATCGGCCTGGCCAAAGAGTGGCAGAGGCCGCTGACCAAGGTCCAGATCTTGAAATGTCTGGATTGTCACGCCCCGGCGGTCAATTTTGCCTCCGAAAAGCTGGCCAAAGAGATCGGCAAACTAATTGTTACTTCTTTCGATAAGAAAGGCAAAAAGGCCGGCAACAAAGCCAAGGCCGAACTGGCAAAACTGAATGTGGGTTGCCTGTCATGTCATAATATCAAGGCCACCTCTGTCGCTCGTGGACTGAGGGGAGACCCGGTAAAAAATGCCGTCTACGGCCCCAATGGCAATGATTCGGATGGCCATGAGACCATGGAAAATATCGAAATGACCCGCTCTGCTTTCTGCATGCAATGTCATGGCAAATATTTTTCCGCCGATGGCGAGATGATCCAGTGCAACACCTTGTCCGGCAGTTTCCAGAATACCTATGTAAGCCTGGGGGGCTCTGAAACCTGCCAGGACTGCCATATGAAGAAGGGGCATCTCTTCCCGGGAGGCCATGACCTTGATACGGTCAAAGAAGGCCTCGGACTAGACGTTCAGGTTACCCAGTATCGCCATCTGCCCGGCAAGATCCCCGGCGTCAAAGACAAAAAAGCCTGGGTGCCCAGCGCGGTGGTAACCGCCTTTGTCGAGAACAGATCCGGCCACCGGATCCCGGACGGCTGACTGTGGTCAGGCAAAGTGGTCCTGGATGTGACCGCAAAAGATGGCAACGGCAAGGAACTCTACAAAGCAAGCAAAACCTGGTTTGAGATCGGGGTTGATACCGATCGCGATATGCGTTACGGGGCCTGGCAGATCAAGGAGATCATCGACCTGACCCTGCCCCCCATGCAAACCGCCTCGGAGCAATACCTGATCCATTTCGACACCGACACAGAGAAGGTCGAGATCGAAGTCAAGCTCTGGTATTACATCAGCGGCGGCAAGGGTGATGTGATCTACGACTTCAAAAAGACCCTGGAGTTTGAGGTAGACTGATCAAACGGAGGTCCAAAACAAAAAAGCCCCGGTTGCCAAAGCAGCCGGGGCTTTTTTTAATGAGATCAAATTATGTAGATTATGTAGGTTGGGTTAGCAAAGCGTAAGCCAACGCATTTCGCATCTGCCAATTTAATAGCTCCAGCAACAGAGAAGCTCAGATGGCAAATTTAAGATTAAAGATCCCTCCGCTTATCCAGGCCACTGCCTGCATCCTGGCCATGTGGCTGCTCAGCCGCTATCTACCTTTGATCTCCTTTGAGCTCATCTTCCGACCGGCCATAAGTGCTTTTATCAGCGCCATTGGCGGCCTGATTGCTGTAGCCGGGATTATTTCATTCCGCCAGGCAAAAACCACCGTAGACCCGAGGACACCGGACAAGACCAGCGAACTTGTCATTGTCGGCATTTACAACTACACCCGCAATCCGATGTACCTTGGCCTCCTGCTGGTCCTGATCGCTCTGGCAGTACTCTTCGGGGCAATGTCATCCTTTCTGCCCGTCCCGATCTTCATCTGGATTATGAACCGGTTGCAGATCGAACCGGAAGAGGAAACGCTTGCAGAACTGTTCGGAGAAAGTTACGGGGAATACAAACTTAAAGTAAGACGCTGGCTTTAGAAAAAAAGTCAGCGAGATCAAAGGAAACAAAGGTCATGGCCGGAAGACGATTCATAGTGGCGGGAAAGTTTATCGATGGCAGCGGCGCTGATATGCGCCGCAATGTCCTTCTGACAGTAAAGGACACCATTATTACCGCTATTGGCTCCGCAGCAGACCTGCCCAGCAATGCCGAGATTCGCGACGAAGTTCAGATACTGGCGCGCATCCGTGAAGGACCCCAGCGCGTGGAGAATCTGCGCGAAATGCGCCTGGAGGCGTTGCGTATAATGCGCCTTCTGCGGCGCTTTCGCCCGCGTTTGATCG
>CBDVDF010000409.1:0-2264 GCA_965372675.1 uncultured Desulfobacterales bacterium | reverse complement strand
GAACCTTTGATCCCTGAACCTTTGATCCCTGAACCTTTGATCCCTGAACCTTTGAACCCTGAACCTTTAAACCTTGAACCCTGAAAAGGTACTTTAATATGAATGACGAAAATAAAAATGACGAAGGTTACCCCGGTTTCAGCTGCCCGTTGCCGGTCATGGACCACGATAGCGTTCAGCTTGCCCATGGCAGTGGCGGTAAGCTCTCGGCTGAGCTGCTTGAGAAGCTTTTTCTGCCGAGATTTTCCAACCGGATCCTTGATCGCCTTGAGGATCAGGCGGTTCTGAAAAAACCTTCGGGACGGCTGGCTTTCAGCACCGATACCTTTGTTGTCGATCCGATCTTTTTTCCCGGCGGTAACATCGGTGACTTGGCGATCAATGGTACCGTCAACGATATCGCCATGGCTGGAGCCAGGCCGCTGTATCTGAGCGTTGGCTTCATCCTTGAAGAAGGACTGCCTCTGGAAACCCTGCACCGGATCGTTTTAAGCATGGAGGAGGCTGCCGTTGGTGCCGGGGTTAAAATAGTTACCGGCGACACCAAGGTGGTGCCGAGGGGGGGCTGCGACAAGATATTTATCAATACCTCGGGGATAGGAGTGATCCCCGATGGAGTCAGGATGGCGCTATCCTCTATTAAGCCGGGTGATCGGCTGATCCTCTCCGGCTCGGTGGCCGACCATGGCATGGCGGTTATGACCTGTCGACAAGGGCTTTCGTTCCAGTCGGGGATCGAGAGCGACACAGCCGCCCTGAACTCCCTGGTCGAGGATATGTTGAAGGTGAGCATGGAGATCAGGACCATGCGTGACCCGACCCGGGGCGGCCTGGCCACAACTCTCAATGAATTTGCCAGTGCTGCCGGCCAGGGGATTGTTATCGAGCAGGACAAGGTCCCGGTTAATCGTGATGTCCAGGGCGCCTGTGAGATCCTGGGGATCGATCCTCTGAGCGTGGCTAATGAAGGTAAGTTGGTGGCAGTAGTGCCGGCTGCGGTTGCTGATGACATGATCGGGGTGATGCGGCAGCACCCCCTGGGCCGAAAGGCGGTGGTCATCGGGGAAGTAGTTGCCGAGCATCCGGGCCTGGTGGCTCTGCAGACTGGTCTCGGGGTCCGTCAGGTTCTGGATATGCCGGTCGGGGAGCAGTTGCCGAGGATATGTTGAAGAGCGCAGCTCTTCAGGTTAAAGGTTCAGGGTTGTCATCTCGAGCAGGCTTGCCGGAGAGATCTTTCTGGATGCAGCCACCGCTGAGTTTAAGATTTCTCGTCGTTCCTCCTCGAAATGACAAGTAAGAGGGGCGAGGTTTGAGGGCTGAAACTGCCTGTTACCAACCCTGTCAGTCGGAATCTTGTCATCTCGAACGAATGTGAGAGATCTTTATGATCAGTATCTACCATCTACCATCAACCTTGAACCCAGAACCCTTAATCCCTGAACCTTCTTGTTAAAAGTTAAAAATGGTGGATGTTTACTGATCAAAAAGATTCCTCGTCGCAGGCTTCTCGGAATGACACAGGGAAAGACTCCGAGTTACAAGAATAGTTCAGGGCCGTCATCTCGAACGGCTTGCCGGAGAGATCTTTATGATCAGTAGCTACCTTCAACCTTGAATATGGCAACATTTATTATGTGGTAAAAAAATAAAAAATGTAAGGAAATCAAACTATTACTTGTGCAAAAAGAAAATTATATAGTAATATGGCACACTTAGAAGGTAAGTAGCAGTCGTTTGCTCGGAGATTTTTTTAAAAACCGAATAATAACGGGAATTTATAATAAAACGTGTGATTGATATGAATTTTAGAAAATAATGTTGTGGGGGTAGATCTTGAAAAAAATCTCCATTATTTTAGCGGCGTTGTGCCTACTGGCCTTTTCGGCTTCGGCCTGGGCTGCTGACGACGCTGAAACGATATTCAAGAACCATTGTGGCGCTTGCCACCTGAGAGGCGGCGAGGCGGCCCCGGTCAATCCTGGTGATAAGGCAGGTCGGGTCTGGGTTAAATACTTCAAGCGTGGGCGGCATCCAGCCAAGCTGAGTATTCCTGAGGGCGAGATGGAGAGCATCCTCGAATATCTCGAAGATCATGCAGCCGACAGCGATCAGCCCCAGATGTCGGTGATCCCCCAATGAAAATGATAAAAATTCAGAGAATTCTTATACCAGGAGGAGAAAACGTGAGAAGAATATTAATTATATCAACACCGAATTTTATTCGGTAAATATTTATATTAAGACTAATAAAAGTTTGTTATTAG
>CBDVDF010000408.1:0-2268 GCA_965372675.1 uncultured Desulfobacterales bacterium | reverse complement strand
CATACATGACCTTCGGCTTGGGCTTCAGAGCCCCATCCTTGATCCGGCCGATGATCTTCATCGCCTCATCATCGGACAGAGACTGAGGATGCAGATCACCGCCGACAAAACCGGTCACTTTCGGGGTATCCCTGACCGTATGCCAGGTGTTATCGTTGAGATCAAAGTTCAGCAATATATAACCGGGAAAAAACTTCCGTTCTGAGGTCTTCTTGGTCCCCTTGACCATCTCGACCACCTGCTCGGTCGGGACAAGGATCTCACCGAAAAAATCATCCTGGCCGGCATTTGTGATCCTCTCCTGCAAGACGATCTTAACCTGCTCCTCAAAGCCGGAATAAGTATGCAATATGTACCATGCGCGAGCCATATTATCTGTTATTCAATCCCTGTTAGAATTTAGTTCATTATGAGGCTGACAAGTTTACCGACAAAAAGATCTACAGCCCCCAGATACATGGCCATCAACGAGACCAGCACAATAACCACCATAGACGACGCCATAGTATGTTTCTTGTTGGGCCAGGCGATCTTGTTGAATTCGCTCTTCACCTCACCGGTGAACTCACCGATCTGGGCGAACCGAAACTTTTCAGCCGGCTTATCTTCTTTCTGATCCTTCTTGCGCTTACCCTTCTCGGGAAGGTTGGACTTTTTGTCAGCCATAACGAACTCTCAATAATTAAGATGCTTGCAGACAAAGGAGCAACAAATATCCTTGATCAGCAAATTTCACAAAACCCGGACCTGAAAACTTTGTAACAGAAAATCACTGCGCCTGACCTACATCGACGAAGCAACTTTAAACCTGGCAGGCCAGGAGGGATTCGAACCCCCAGCCCTCGGATTTGGAGTCCGATGCTCTACCAATTAGAGCTACTGGCCTCTACCATGCAAGTTACTTCGTTTCCTTGTGAAGCGTATGGCTCCGGCAGAAGCGGCAATATTTCTTTAACTCCAGTTTGTCAGGAGTGTTTCTTTTGTTCTTGGTCGTAGTGTAGTTACGCTGCTTACATTCAGTACAACCCAGAGTAATAATGTCTCTCATTGTTCCAGCCAAAATAACAGGGTGTCAGCAGGTCTTAACAAAAAAGCAACTGCCGACAGCCAAGATTAATCTATATGTGTTTAAAACTACTCGACGATCTCATTAACAACACCGGCGCCAACAGTACGGCCACCTTCGCGAATAGCGAAACGCAGACCCTCTTCCATGGCGATCGGGGTGATCAGGGTGCCCTCAATGGTCACACTGTCACCGGGCATTACCATCTCTACTCCAGACGGCAGCTCGACAATACCGGTCACGTCAGTGGTCCGGAAGTAGAACTGGGGGCGATAGCCATTGAAGAAAGGGGTGTGACGTCCGCCCTCATCCTTACTGAGGATATAGCACTCAGCCTTGAACTTCTTGTGGGGAGTGATGCTGCCCGGTTTGGCCAGTACCTGGCCGCGCTCGATATCTTCACGCTTGGTGCCACGCAGAAGGATACCAACGTTGTCGCCGGCCATACCCTCATCGAGGAGTTTACGGAACATCTCAACTCCGGTTACCGTGGTTTTTACGGTATCCTTGATCCCGACGATCTCGATCTCTTCGCCGACCTTGATGATACCGCGCTCGATCCGACCGGTGGCAACCGTGCCACGTCCGGAAATCGAGAAGACATCCTCTACCGGCATCAGGAAGGGCTTATCGACATCACGCTTCGGCTCGGGGATGAAGGTGTCACAGGCTTCAATCAACTCGAAGATGCACTTGTTGGCGGCCTCGTCTTCAGGATTCTCCAGAGCCTTCAGGGCGCTGCCCTGAATGATCGGGGTGTCATCACCCGGATACTCATACTTATTAAGAAGCTCACGGAGCTCCATGTCAACCAGTTCGAGAAGTTCCTCGTCATCCACCTGATCACATTTGTTCATGAATACGACGATCGAGGGGACACCTACCTGGCGGGCCAGAAGAATGTGCTCACGGGTCTGGGGCATCGGACCGTCGGTCGCTGCCACTACCAGGATAGCGCCGTCCATCTGGGCTGCGCCGGTGATCATATTCTTAATGTAGTCAGCATGACCCGGACAATCCACATGGGCATAGTGACGGAGCTCGCTCTCATACTCAACATGGGCAGTGGCAATGGTAATTCCGCGCTCTTTCTCTTCGGGAGCCTTGTCGATCTGATCAAAATCAGTCGCCGTCGCCAGACCCTTGAACGACAGGACCCGGGTGATCGCCGAGGTCAAGGTCGTTTTGCCATGATCGATATG
>CBDVDF010000407.1:0-2277 GCA_965372675.1 uncultured Desulfobacterales bacterium | reverse complement strand
CACCTCGTCCACACCACCCTTCTCCTTGAGAAGGACATCAACCCGGCCGTTGTCTTCGACATTGACATGCATACCGACGAAATCAGGCTGGATGGGAAGTTCCCTCCCGCCCCGATCGACCAGGACCGCCAGTTGGATAACCATCGGCCGGCCAAAATCCATCACCGCGTCAAGGGCCGCCCGGATCGTCCTGCCGGTGAAAAGAACGTCATCGACCAGAACCATCGTACAGCATTCGACCGGGAAATTAAGATCAGTGGTCTTGACGACCGGACTCTGGCTGGCCAGGCTCCAGTCATCACGATAGAGGGTAATATCGAGACTGCCGATCGGCACATCGATGCCCTCGCGCTGGTCTATAAGCTCTTTTATCCTTTCGGCCAGAAAAACCCCACCGGTGTGGATGCCGACTATGGCCAGATTTTTGAGATTGCGGTTTTTTTCAACGATCTGGATCGCCATTCTGGAAATCGACCGGTCAACGTCATGGGCTGTCATCACCTGCTTCTTCTTTCCACTCATCACTCTTCATTGCCTCCTGTCATTTCCAGAAATGGTCTATACCTTTTTCGATCACCAGATTGATAGCCTCGGGAAAAGCCTCACATTCAGCCGCGAAAACCCGGGCCGCAATATTGTCAGGGGTATCACTATCACCGACCGGCACACATTTCTGGACGACAATCGGCCCCTCGTCATACACCTCGTTGGCAAAATGAACCGTACAGCCGGTAACCCTCACTCCCCGATCTTTCACGGCCCGATGCACCCGCATCCCATAAAATCCAGACCCACAGAACGAAGGGATCAGAGAGGGATGGATGTTCAGGACTGACCGGGCCAATTCCGGCGGAGGCTGGTAGAGTTTCAGATAACCGGCCAACAACACGAGGTCGATGTTATAATCAGCCATGATCCGGTTGGTATCATTATTGTCAGCAGCAGCAAACGCCGGGTATCCGTATTTCTCGGCCTTCTGGAGTCCAAGTACCCCGGGAACATTGGCAATGACAACCTCAATGGAACCTTGCATCGTTCCAGCGGCTATCCTGTCGTGAAAATTATCCAGGGTCCGACCACTGCCGGATAAAAGGACTGCCATCTTCATACTCTTCTCCTAACCCGCATATTTCACGAGTATTTTCGAAATCGCAGTTTATACCCGCAGGGTGCTATCTGAGAAATCATCTGAAATTCCCGGTCTAGCTCAGTTCGGGATGACTGTCCACATCGACCTTATCCAGCCAGGCTGATATCGCCGTATCGTAGCTACTGGTAAGGGCAAAAACCTTGGCGGCAAGATAAAATCTTGTTTTCAGGGTCGTATTGCCGGTGGCCTTCATCTCACGGAGCACCTGAGGATAATCGGCAGGATCAACCAGTACGGTCACATCATGATAGTTTTTGGCGGCAGCCCTGAGCATGGTGGGTCCGCCGATATCGATATTCTCGATGGCGTCGGCCAACGAGCAGTCGGGGTCGGCCACAGTCTTTTCAAAGGCATAGAGATTGACCGCGACAAGGTCGATCGGCTGCAAGCCATGCGCCTCCATCTGGGCCAGGTGATCAGGGTTGCTCTTCTGGGCCAGGATGCCGCCGTGGACCTTGGGGTGCAAAGTCTTGACCCGACCATCGAGCATCTCGGGAAAACCGGTGAACTCAGAGACATCCATTACCTTGATACCACTATCCCGCATCTTCTTGGCAGTGCCACCGGTTGAAAGGATCTCCACGCCCATCTCCTGCAACTGGCTGGCAAAATCCTCGATGCCAGCCTTGTCGGTCAGGCTGATCAACGCCCGTTCTATCTTCCTCATCGTTTATTGCTCCTTCTCTGATTTCTTATGCGCTCAATAAATAGCTATTAACCCTAAAAATATTTACCATGCTTATTCGTCCTCACCCCTGATGAACCGCCTGATCAGACGTCGCCCCCTTTTGCTGGGCCGGCGGATCGGATCGGTTCCTCGAACAGCGGCCATCAAGCGCCGCTGCTCCCGGGCTGTTTCCCTGGCTTTTAGACTAGCCTTAGTCTCCTCGTAAAGGGCCATAGCCAATGTGGCTGAGCCACGACGGTCGCGAAGTCCGGTAACCACGATGACGAATTCAGTATTTCCCCTGGTTATCTTTAACTCATCTCCAGGGGTTACCTCCCGCGCAGGCTTGCACCTTACACCATTAACGTGAACCAGGCCGCCGGCAACCGCCTTGGTGGCAATGGACCTGGTCTTGAAAAAGCGGGCGGCCCAAAGCCATTTGTCGATCCTGACCTTCTTG
>CBDVDF010000406.1:0-2279 GCA_965372675.1 uncultured Desulfobacterales bacterium | reverse complement strand
CGAGGAATTTATCTGTATCCGGAGCAAGGATATCCTTCAGGCTTACTACTGTACAGGGTTGCGGCCCGTCTACGCGCTCATGAATTTAATTACATCAGTTTAGAATCTGCATTAAGCGATAGTGGCATCATTTCCCAGATTCCGCTGAACTGGATCACCTTAATGTCATCCGGGCGCAGCCATATTATTGATTGTGGCAAGTGGGGGCATATTGAATTTATTCATACAAAAAAAACTTTAGCGCAGCTTACGCCTGATCTTGTCTACGATAAAAAATGTGGATTATGGCGTGCATCAGTTCCTTTGGCACTGCAAGATATGAAATTTACCAGAAGGAACAGTGACCTTATTGCAGCAGGAGTTGACGATGAGCTTGTTTGAGCGACTGGTTGCGGCAGCAGTAGAAAACCAGCGCGGCCTTGCCCCGTTGCAGGTTGTGGTGGAAAAAGAACTGCTCCATCACGATATTATCCGTGAAATGAGCAAATCCGGCTTATTGAAACGGCTGACCTTCATTGGCGGCACCTGTCTGCGCGCCTGCTACGGCTCCAATCGGTTAAGCGAAGATCTTGATTTCACCGGCGGCCATGATTTTTCGAGGGAGTCACTGGCCTCCCTCGCCTCAGTCCTGACCAGACAGCTCAAGGTGAAGTATGATCTCCGGGTGGATGTCAGCGAACCAATCAGGGAAAGCGGCAATGTCGAAACCTGGAAACTGAAGATGGCCACTCGTCCGGACCAGCCTGGTCTGCCCATGCAGCGGATTCATATCGATATTTGCGCTCTTCCCAGTTACGACCGGCAGCCAATGGTGTTGCGGAATCATTATGGGGTTGATATGGGAACTTCCGGATTAATTATCCAGGCCCAAAGTAAAAAAGAAATTCTGGCGGATAAAATAGTTGCCTTTGCCTTGCGGTCTAATCGTATTAAAAATCGCGATCTCTGGGATATCGGTTGGCTGAAACAACAAAATATAAAATTACCGATAGCTCTCGTATGGCAAAAAGTAACAGACCGCCATTATGACGCTGCCGAGTTTATAAATCTATTATCAGAACGAACGGAGATACTTCTGGCAGACCCCCAACAACACAAGAATTTTGTGGATGAAATGAAACGCTTTCTCCCCTCTGAAATTGTTCGTGATACCGTTACAAAAAATGATTTCTGGAAGTATCTGGGTGGCTTGATTCAAGAAGAAGTGTCATCGATAATAGTCAGCCGGCAAAGAAATGACAGCGATATTGAGTTCAAAATGTAGAAAGAATGGTTCAGGGTTCCCCGGTTTAAGGTTCCGAGGTAGGACTGAAAGTTACCATGTGCACCCACCTTGAGGGGGGCATTGATACCCCTTGAGGGTATAAGTTGTGGTTGTTTACGAATCGGCAAGATTTCTCCTGCCGTCGAAATGACATGGAACCTGACTCGCTTTGCCTGTTCATATTGAATATATGAACCAATCAATTGAGTGGTGTCAACGATCCATTGATTCAAACTGCAGGGCAGTTTGTTTGTCCTTCTATCTGACCTCGCCTGCTTCTTATCCGTGCAATTAAACCACCCAATGTGCTGTTTTACAAAGATGGCAACAAGGCAGCTCTTTAAAAAAGACCATAACTTTTAAAAACCTATCTGAACCCCTGCGATTTCTCAAGAATAACCCGGAACTCCACCCGGCGGGAGCGGACCTCGTCCTCTGCCCCTGCTTTTTTAAAGACGGGATTTTTGCCATCGAAACCAACCGGTAGCAGGTGATCGAGTAGCCACTGGTTGTTCTTTAGTTTCGGTTGCAGGAGGATGAAACGGATCATATTGGCAGTCCGCTCCTGGGACAGGAGCAGATTGAGGTGATTTCTTTCTTCCTGGGTATCGATACTATCATAATTTGTCGAGGAGAAGCCCTCGACCCTGATCTCTTTTACCTGACCAATAAACTCCGGCCGCATCAGGACCTTGACAAAGCGCGGGAAGAATTTCTCGATCACCCGCCGGGTCTTTCGGTTCACCCAGGTTGATCCGCTCTTGAAGGTGGTGGCGGTGCCGGTGAAACCGACGATCAGGTACTGACGATCGACCGCTAACTCCCATTGGGCCAGTTCCGGACCGAATTCGTTTTTTATGGCCCGGTAAAGATCGCCCCGGATCGAGGTGAACTTGAGGGGCGGCAAGGTCGGGGCCTTCCCCTTGAATTCCTTTTCTACTTCGGCCCGGACTTCATTGGTTACTTCCTGCCTTACTTCATAAGCCAGTTCCTGTCTGGCATTGATCTTGATCTC
>CBDVDF010000405.1:0-2279 GCA_965372675.1 uncultured Desulfobacterales bacterium | reverse complement strand
CATTATCTACGACAGCCCGGTCACCAATACCAAGCGCAAGATTTCCTATAAACAACTCAAAGACGAGGTAGCCGTTTTCGCCGGGGCCCTGAAGGCCCAAGGGATCACCAAGGGCGACACCGTCATTATCTATATGCCGATGATCCCCGAAGCGGCCGTCGCCATGCTGGCCTGCGCCCGTCTGGGCGCCATTCACTCGGTAGTCTTCGGCGGTTTCGCCGCCCACGAACTGGCGATCAGGATCGACCATGCCCAACCCAAGGCCCTGGTCACCGCCTCCGGCGCCATCGAGGGCAAGAAGACCCTGGCCTACAAACCCCTGATCGACTCAGCCATCGAGCAATCCGACCACAAACCGGAAAAGTGTATCATCTTTCAGCGTGATTTCCTTACCGCCGAGCTGATCGAAGGCCGGGACCTGTCCTGGCAGGAGATCATCAAAGAAGCCGAGCCGGCCGATTGTGTGCCGCTCCTGGCCACAGACCCCCTTTACATCCTCTATACTTCGGGAACGACCGGCATGCCCAAGGGCGTTATGCGCGATAACGGCGGTCACGCCGTCGCCCTCCACTGGTCGATGAAAAACATCTATGATGCCGACCCCGGCGATGTTTACTGGGCCGCCTCGGATGTCGGCTGGGTGGTCGGCCACTCCTATATCGTCTACGGCCCGCTGCTCAAGGGCTGCACGACCATTATTTACGAAGGGAAACCGATCGGCACCCCGGATGCCGGGGCCTTCTGGCGGGTGATCAACGAGTACGGGGTTAAGACCCTTTTTACCGCACCCACCGCTTTCCGGGCCATCAAGAAGGAAGACCCCAACGGTGATCTTTTAAAGAACTACGACCTCTCCTGTTTCGAGGCCCTTTATCTGGCCGGAGAAAGGCTTGATTCCGACACCTATCACTGGGCCGGCGATCTGCTGAAAAAACCGGTCATCGACCACTGGTGGCAGACCGAGACCGGCTGGTCGATCGTCGCCAACTGCCGCGGCATCGAAGAATTCCCGATCAAGCCAGGCTCACCGACCAAAGCCGCCCCCGGTTACGATGTGCGAATCCTTGATGATCAAGGAAAGGAAGTCCCGGCTGGTCAGGAGGGTAATATCGTCGTCAAGCTGCCACTGCCGCCCGGCACCCTGGCCACTCTCTGGCGCAACGAGGATCGCTTCATCAGTTCCTATATGAAGCAGTTCCCCGGTTATTATGAGACCAGTGACGGCGGCTACATCGACGAAGACGGCTATGTCTATGTGATGGGCCGGATGGACGATGTGATCAATATCGCCGGCCACCGGCTTTCCACCGGGGCCATGGAAGAGGTCATCGCCAACCATCCTGCGATCGCCGAGTGCGCGGTTATCGGCACCAACGACCAGTTGAAGGGCGAACTGCCGGTGGGTTTTTTCGTGCTCAAGGCCGGCGTCAATCAGGACCCGGAAGAGATCAAGCAGGAGCTGGTCAAAATGGTCAGAGCCCAGATCGGTCCGATCGCCTGCTTCCGGGAATCATCCCAGGTACCGCGACTGCCCAAGACCAGATCAGGAAAAATCCTGCGCGGCACCATGCGTTCGATCGCCAACGGCAAAGAGTATCGGATGCCCTCGACCATTGACGACCCAATCGTTCTCGACGAGATCACCGATACCCTTAAAACTATGGGCTATCCTAAATAGGCTCTCTTTCTCCCCGTCATTCGCCCGGCATCGGACGAATGACGGGACCATTTAACTTCTTTTTTCTACGGGAGATAGATGTGAATGAAGCGCTCTGCTTATTGCCCCCTCAGTGTTGTCCGGTCAAAGATTTGCATAGACCTTTTGGTAAACTAATCATGCTCATTATTCGTCACTCCGGCATGTTTTTAGCCGGAGTCCAGGCTTTTCTTGCTGCCAGGTTTCCTGGATCCCCGATAAAAACATTCGGGGATGACAACAGGAGCCTTTTGGGCATTTCCTCAAGTCCGTTTAAGGCAAATTACCTTCTGCAATTTTCCAACCGGACATTGCTGAAGCCACCTTATATCATTGACACACTGCGATGAATATTCACGAATATCAGGCCAAAGAGCTGTTCCGCCATTACGAGATCCCGGTTCCTGAAGGTTCGCTGGCCCGAAGTATCGATGAGGCCACAGCGGCGGCTGATCGGCTTGATGGTTATCCATTGGTCGTCAAGGCCCAGATCCATGCCGGTGGCCGCGGTAAGGGTGGTGGGGTCAGGCTGGTCCACAGTGAGCCCGAACTGCAGCAGGCAGCGGCAGAGATCATCGGTATG
>CBDVDF010000404.1:0-2306 GCA_965372675.1 uncultured Desulfobacterales bacterium | reverse complement strand
GATCAATCGCTTCGCATAGCCCATTACACGTTTGTCATGGGTGGCGATAATGATCGTGGTGCCGGCGCGGTTAAGTTGTTCAAAGAGGTTCATCACGTCGGCCGATGCCTCCGAATCCAGGTTGCCGGTCGGTTCATCGGCCAGGATCAGTGGCGGGGCATTGGCGGCGGCCCGGGCGATCGCCACCCGCTGCTGTTCTCCCCGTGACAGCTTGGCGGTCTGGATGTCTTTTTTATGGCTTATTTTGAGCATTTCCAATAGCTCGTCAACTCTTTGGCGAATTTCCTTCGGGCTGCGGTAGAGGACTTCCATGGGGATGGCGATGTTCTGGAAGACGGTATGCTTCGGCAGGACTTTGAAATCCTGGTAGACGACCCCGATTTGCTGGCGCAGCTGCTGGATCTTGGACTGTTTTAAACGACTGAGGTCCTGTCCGCCAACTTCGATGATCCCCTTGTTGGGTTTTTCGATGCAGCAGATCATCTTCAGTAAAGTTGTTTTGCCGGCGCCACTCTTGCCGGTCAAGAACATGAGCTCGCCCTGGCTGACTGCCAGGGAAACATTCTGCACGGCGGCAATGTCCGGGGGGTAGACCTTGGTGACCTTGACTATATCAACAATAGGTCCATCGTCTTTGAATGATCTGAGCATCGGTCCATTCCGTAAGGATGATATCCCCAGATCGGCAATAATTGTTTTGCGGGACCTGGAAGGTGGTTTTTCCTAATCATGTTAAACTGTTAAACATATAACATGTTTAACAGAAATGGCACTTTATTTGTATTTTGCCACCGGCTGGCTGGCAGGGATCTCGGAGATGGTCAATCCTTGCCGATAAATGAATCGAATATCCGGAAGGCCTCCTGGATTACCTGGGTGTCATCGCTGAGTTCGAGATAAGAACGGCCGGACATCTCCTGGTCGACCAGTTCACTGCTGGCGTGGATCAGGCCGCCCAGGGGCAGGTCGCTTTCGCTTACCGCTGCATCGATCTTGCTCAGCAATTCCTCCGGGGCCGGGTCGGGGACCCGGTTGACGATCAGACATTTCTGTTTCACTTCTATGCCCAGTGGGCCGGTGAGTTCAGCAATTCTTCTGGCGGTAAGGATGCCGCGGGCCGAGGGGTCGGAGGTGATGATCAGGTGGTCGACCACCCGCAGGTTCATCCGGCTTAAGTGTTCCATGCCCGCTTCATTGTCAACGAGGATATATTTGTAATTGTCAGCCAGATGATCCATTGTCATGGCCAGGTGTTGGTTGGCGGCACAGTAACAGCCCGGTCCGTCCGGTTGACCCATGGCCATCAGGTCGAAGCCCTTTTCCTCGATCAGGGCCTGGTGGACTTTCATCTCCATGTACTGGTCACGGGTCATACTGGGTGGCAAGTCGCCTTTCAGCTCTTTTCTGATCTGGCCGATAGTCAGACCCACTTCCAGAGCGAGTAGCTCGTTGAGGTTGGTATTAGAGTCTGCATCTACGGCCAGGACCGGGGTGAGTCCTCTGGCGGTCAGGTATTTGATCAGCAGGGCGGAGAGGGTAGTTTTGCCGGTTCCCCGCTTGCCTGCCATGGCTATAACTTTGGTCATCGGGATCCTCGTTCAGGATAGAAGTTATGGTAAAGTGAAAAAAGGTCGTTATCGAAAGACAAAACTATAGGGAACCATCTGCCGGATGTCAATCGGCTATTATTCAATAAAAAACGTTGGAATTACGTAATATTAGTATTGCATCTTGTAGTCTAGTTGGTATTTTACCCGGACATTTACAACCTCCGGCTTATAGCTTTGCTTGAGCTGAGATAATTATATCGGATCAGGGTTGCCCTGATCGGCATAAAATAAAAGCAGGAGATATTAAGATGGATTATCGGGCGACATTAAATCTGCCCCAGACTGATTTCAAGATGAAGGCCGGCCTGGCCCAGCGCGAACCGGTCTTTCTGGCGAAGTGGGAGGAAGAAGGTCTTTACGAAAAACTGCAGGCTCAGTCCGCCGACAAACCGGCCTATATCCTCCACGACGGTCCTCCTTACGCCAACGGTAATCTGCATATGGGCCATGCCCTGAACAAGATCCTCAAGGACATCATTCTCCGTTCCAAAAGGATGAGTGGTTATCATTGCGTCTTCATCCCGGGCTGGGATTGTCATGGTCTGCCGATCGAGCTCAATGTTGACAAGGAACTCGGTAGTAAGAAAAAAGAGATCAGTAAACTGGACTTTCGTAAGGCCTGCCGGGAATATGCCACCAAATGGGTCGAGACCCAGAGGCAGGAGTTCAAAAGGCTCGGGGTGTTGGCTGACTGGG
>CBDVDF010000403.1:0-2308 GCA_965372675.1 uncultured Desulfobacterales bacterium | reverse complement strand
ATCCTGGGAGATGGTTATGAAAGCAGAAGAGCCGAGACCTGCCAGGGCAGGTTCATCGATGAAAATGATCACAGGCAGCCCTGTTTCCTTGAGGAAATTGACCTGCCAGGCACTTTTCTGGGCCAGTCCCTGGACGACCATTTCCCGCAGGGAAGGGTTGTAAAAACTGATCCGCTGCTCCTGGTCCTGCAGGCCGGTGAGGGCGGTGAATGGCCCGGTTATTTGGCCCTTGACCGCAATGGCGCGGCCGGAGGCGTTGGCTTCGTCTTTTAGAAGGTATAAGCCGGCAGCTCTTTCTTTGCTTATCGAGAACCGTGAGTCGGCCAGGGCGGCAGGATCTTCGCTGACCTGAATGAATTCTTCAAAAAATGGCAGCAGTTGTTCGTCAAAATCACCGCTGGTATCAAAATAGGTCCGCTCTCCTTCGACCAGTCCGACCATCCCGTCCATAAACTGGACCAGCATGCCTTCCTGCGGGTTGCTGGGAAGTTGCGGCCATAAGGGGATCTCCGGGGTGTAACGGTTGATCAGTTCAAAGCCCTGGCGGTGGTCCTTGACCGGCAGGCTGCCGATCAGGGTGGCCAGGCCGCGGGGCAAAAATCCCTTGCTGGCTTTATGATCCGATGGTTGTGAGTCCATAGTTTTTTCCCTGGTCTTAGGCTCTAGTGACAAATAATTATCAGAACCTTTCTAGCTATCAGTATTGGCTTTATATGTCAATCAATTTCAGGGTGTGATCGGGATGTTGTCGAGTCGATTTTTCGGGCTGGTGCGCTGATTATTTATAGCTTCTGCCCTTGACTGACGGGCTTATATTGTTTATTTTACGTGATTCACGCGAGAGTGGCGAAATTTGGTATACGCACTGGGTTTAGGACCCAGCCCACCTGGTGGTTGGGGGTTCAAGTCCCCCCTCTCGCACCATTAAATGTAATAAAAGTCGCCAGTTTATTGGCTCATCTAATCAAGTTTAAGAGAAGAGGACGGATTAAATGCAGGTTACAGTTGAAGATGCCGGAGTGAATAACAAATGTTTGAAGGTCGTGTTGCCTGGCGACAGCGTCAGTAAAGAGCTGGAAAAGGCATATCGTAAGTTGAGTAAAACTGTTTCTATCAAAGGTTTCAGGAAGGGCAAGGTGCCGCGCAAGGTACTGGAAAGAGAGTACGGTCCCAAGGTCGAATATGATGTCGCCGAAAAAATTATCCAGGACTCTTATTTTGATGCTCTGGAGCAGAGTAAACTCGATGCGGTAGCTCACCCCGAGATCCGTAGCCAGAAGTTTGAAGAGGACGGTAGCTTCATCTATGAAGCAGAGGTTGCGATCCGGCCCGAATTTGAGCTTGGCGAATATAAGGGACTCAAGATCGAGATGGAGAGTTTCGAGGCATCAGACGAAGAAGTTGAGGCGGCTCTTACGAACATGCAGCGGGAAAATGCGCCGCTGCGAAGTGTTGAGGACAGAGCTGTGCAGGCTGATGATGTGGCTGTAGTCAGCTTCCAGGGTTATCATAAAGGCAAGGCGATGCCGCATGTCAAGGCCGATAACTATTCTATCGATATCGGTTCCGGGCGTTTTGGCGAGGAATTTGAGAATACAGTGATCGGCCTGAAGAAGGGTGAGGATGCTGAACGGGAGATCGATTTCCCTGAGAATTTTCCGAATAAGGTCCTGGCCGGCAAGAAGATCAAGTTCGAGATCGAGATCCAGGATGTCAAGGAACGAGTCCTTGCGAAACTCGATGATGAGTTCGCCAAAGATGCGGGTTCCGAGTTCAACTCCCTTGATGAGTTGAAGGAATCGATCCGGACCAGGATCAGTAAGGAAAAAGAGGAGAGTGGCGCCGGCGCGCTGGCCGACAAATTGATGTCACAACTCCTGGATTCGCATGATTTTGAGGTGCCGGCCCGCTTGGCGGCCTACGAAGTAAACTCGATGATCAAGGAGATGGAGGATAATCTGACCAATCAGAACATGACCCTGGAGAGCGCCGGACTGAATCGCGATGAACTGGTAGAGCAGTACAAGGATACTGCTACCAAACGGGTCAAGGGTGATTTTCTCCTCAAGAAGATTGCCGAGGTTGAGGATATAAAACTGGTTGATGAGGATATTGAGAAAGGTTTCATCCGGATCGGCGAACGCTATAATATGCCGGTGGATGAGGTGAAGAAATATTTCGCCAACCGCGATGACCTTCTGCCATTCATGAATGAATTACTCAGTGAGAAGATCCTTAAATTCCTGCGTGAAAACGCTAAAATAAACACGATCGCATCGGCAGGAGCCAAAAAGAAAGCCGCCCCCAA
>CBDVDF010000402.1:0-2310 GCA_965372675.1 uncultured Desulfobacterales bacterium | reverse complement strand
GTCTCCACCTGGCCATGGAGGGCGAGAAAACCCTGCAACAGATAACAGAGTTCCCTGATAACCCCGAGTCCATGGACTATTTTTACGACCTCTTCCATGATCTTTATAAAAATGGCCACTCTCTGCCGGCCGACAAAAAAGTGATTGGCACCATGTGTCTGCAGGTACCGGATGAACTTATCTATGCGGCAGGTGCGACACCCATGCGGATGTGCAGCGGTGCCTATGCCTACGATCAGGTCGGAGCCGAGTTCCTGCCGGCAAAATCCTGCTCGGTGGTCAAAGCCACCACGGGGATGCTCCATGTCAATCAGGCCTTGTGGGGCGAATCGGTGGCATCCGTGGTAGTGCCCACCACCT
Source organism: uncultured Desulfobacterales bacterium (assembly GCA_965372675.1). Lineage (GTDB taxonomy): Bacteria > Desulfobacterota > Desulfobulbia > Desulfobulbales > JAGXFP01 > JAGXFP01. The sequence goes on along the minus strand of CBDVDF010000402.1, from coordinate 1,950 downwards.
GTGATCAAAAAAAGAAATGCGGTGAGATGCTCAAAGAGATGGGCTATCCGGTCTACATTCTGGAGATGCCTTCAAGCAAGGACAGCGATGCAGCCAGGTTCTACTGGCAGGAAGCGGTCAAGAAATTCGCCCTTGATCTGCAGCAAATAACCGGCACCAGGATCACCGCCAACAAACTACAGGCCGTAATTGCTGAGATGGCCGAAAGCTCCAAGCTGTTCCGCCAGTTGAACGAGTTGCGCAAAGCAAAAACCCCACTCATCTTTGGTAAAGATATTTTTCTGGTGACCAGCGCTTACTTTGTTGACGATATGACCAGCTGGCAAAAGGCGGTTCGCAAACTTATCAAGGAACTGGAAGAGCGAGAGAAGAATGATATTGCTATCAGCAACCGCCAGGCCCCACGTCTGCTGTTGACCGGTTCACCCCCCATTTTCCCCAACCTCAAGGTGCCGATCCTGGTCGAGCAAGCCGGCGGCATCATTGTCGCGGACGAGGTCTGTTCCTCAAACCGACTACTTTACGATGCCGTGGCCTATGATGAAAACAATCTCGATGACATCGTGCCGGCCCTGGCTGACCGCTATCTCAAACCCTGCACCTGCCCCTGTCTCACCCCGAATACGGATCGCAACCGGAAACTTGAAGAGATGGTGGAAAGCTATGATGTGGAGGGCGTTATCTACCAGGCCTTTTCCGGATGTCTGCCCTACGAGATGGAGCAGAAACAGATAAGCAAGACCCTGGATGAAGCCGGGGTGCCCATGCTCTATCTGGAAACCGATTACAGCAACGAGGACCTGGGCCAGCTGTCAACCAGGGTTGAAGCATTTATCGAATCGATCAAAGCCAGAAGGAGAAAGAAATAATGAACTATTTTGCCGGAATCGATATCGGCTCCACCACCATCAAGATCGTCTTGACCGATGAAAACGACCGGATCGTCGCCCAGGACTGCTGGCCAACCGGTAGTCACTTCCATAAAAATACCCTGGCCGCTTTTGAGGGTCTTCTGGCCCGGACAGAGATCGACCGTCAGGAAGTGGCCTATATTTTTTCAACCGGTTATGGCCGTAAACTTTTCAAGGAGGCAGATGAATCTATCAGCGAAATCTCCGCCAATGCCATGGGTGCCAACAAGGCCGCTGAAAAGCATGGCAGTGTAAAGACCATTATCAATATCGGCGGTCAGGACCTTAAGGTCATTGCCCTGGACGAAGATGGACACGTTAAAAATTTTACCATGAATGATAAATGTGCCGCCGGCACCGGTCGCTTTCTGGAAATGACCGCCCGTAATCTGGAAATAGACGTAACAGAGCTGGGCTCATGCCATAAACAGGCCAAGGGTGTGCCTTTGAGTATCAACAGCACCTGTACCGTCTTTGCCGAATCAGAGATCATCAGTTTGCTGGCCAACGGTAATCGCAAAGAAGAACTAGTGGCCGGCATCCATTATTCCATTGCCCGGCGGGTAGCCCGACTGGCCAAAAGAGTCGGCATTGAAGACATGGTGTTTTTTGACGGCGGCCCGGCCTTAAATTCAGGACTGATCGAGGCTCTGGAGATCGAGCTGATGCGCAAGATGGTGGTGCCGGAATTTCCGCAAATGACCACGGCCCTGGGCGCAGCGTTAATCGCCAGGGAAACCTTTAATTATCTGGGAGAAGCAGCAAATGGTTGAGTTTGACGCAGCCGGTCTCTTTACCCTGGGTCTGGTCTATGGCGCCACGGTCTGCAGTATGACCTGCCTATCGTATCTAGGCCCATATTTGTTGGGTACTGGCAATGGTTTTCGGGATGGTGTGATCAGCTCCCTCTCCTTTGGCCTTGGCAAAATATGCTGCTACGTTTTCCTCGGTGGCCTGGCTGGCTATCTTGGACGAGAACTGACCTCCAGCCCGGCCCAGACCTTGACCATGGGAATAATTTTAATAGGGGTGGCCATCT
>CBDVDF010000401.1:0-2326 GCA_965372675.1 uncultured Desulfobacterales bacterium | reverse complement strand
GTTTACAGTTTTCCCGCCCTGTTCACTTCCAGATATACCGGCTCCCCCATCCAGTATGGGCGGACTTTTAGCAGTCCCCGGGGAGAGCGTTTCTCTTTGCGACAGGCCTGGGGTTATACGATGGCAGTGCCGGAAACCCCCTTCTCCCTGTTGCCAGATCTGGTTGACCTTGCCAGGCTGGGCGTAGAATATGCAGTTGTTGATCTCAGTGGCCGATCTCTGGACAGACGTTCCTTCGATGATGTTTTCCATCAGATAACCGGACGAAGCAAAGGGGGCAGGAGCCACAGTTTTAATTTTCATCATACCCTTAAGTAAACAGCGGCTGCTTATAACAGTTGAAGGTTAGGAATTAATCTTATAAAGTATCAGGATCATTAGCAGATCAACTGTTGATCATGGTGAATTCTGTCGGCAGATATGCCGGTTTGCCGGAGGAGGTTTGAGATGGTCGCCTTTATCAGGGCCCTATACATAATTTTCATGGTGTCATTGCTGGGTGGAACCGGCCTGATATTCTGGAACCTTGAACAGAGTAGTCCCGAGATCAGCTATATTGACTTCGTTACCTCCCTGAAGAATGGCGAAGTCTCGGAGGTCAGGTTTAAAGGCAGAGAGGTCAAGCTGACCGATATTTACGATCGCCAGTTCAGATCTTATGTCCCGGATGTCGAGGTGATCCTGCCGATCCTGGCTGAAAAAAGAGTTGCGGTCTACGGAACAAATGAGAAGGTTTCGCTGCTGTGGAACCTGCTGACCATCAGTATCCCGGTACTCATAATCATGCTGGCCTGGTTGTCCTTGCTCAAAAGACAGGCCGCGGCGGATGATTCCGGCTCTTCCGGATTTGCCAAGGATAAGGCTGCTTTTTCCAGTTCTGGTCGCCAGGTGACCTTCCGTGATGTTGCCGGGATCCCTGAGGCCAAGGGCGAATTGCTTGAGATCATAGATTTCCTGCAGAACCCCAAGAAATACAGCCGCCTTGGCGCCGTTGTCCCCAAAGGAGTGTTGTTTCAGGGCCCTCCGGGAACCGGCAAGACCCTGCTGGCCCGGGCTGTGGCTGGTGAGGCCGGAGTGCCGTTCTTCAGTATAAGCGGCTCTGATTTTGTCGAGATGTTCGTCGGGGTCGGTGCCTCACGGGTCAGGGAGTTATTCAAGGAGGCCAAGAAGAACAAGCCCTGTATCATCTTTATTGACGAGATCGATGCGGTCGGTGGTCTGCGTGGTTCCTCCGGGATGGCCGGCGGCCAGGAGGAGCGTGGACAGACCCTTAATGCCCTGTTGGTGGAAATGGATGGCTTTGGTTCTGATGACAATATAATCGTTCTGGCTGCCACCAACAGGCCGGACATCCTTGACCCGGCTCTGTTGCGGCCCGGCCGCTTTGATCGGCGGGTCAACGTTATGGCTCCCGATATCAAAGGCAGGCATAAGATCCTCTCCGTGCATACCAGGAATATGGAGTTGGAGAAGGTTCTGAACCTTGAGGATATTGCCCGTAGCACTCCGGGTTTCACCGGGGCGGAGCTGGCCAGTCTGGTCAATGAGGCGGCCCTGATAGCTGGTAGATCAGATAAGGATTATATCAGCCAGTCTGATTTTGAAGTCGCCAAGGACAGGATCCTGATGGGAGTTGAGCGCAAGGGTCTGGTTATAAGTGATAAGGATCGGCAGACCATGGCCGTTCACGAGGCCGGTCATGCCCTGCTCGCCAAATTTTTGCCGGAGGCCGACCCGCTCCACAAGATCACCATTATCCCCCGGGGATTGGCTATGGGGCATACCCAGCAGTTGCCTTTGCAGGATCGCCATGCCTATACCAAGGGGTATTTGCGTAGCAAAATAACTATTATGATGGGCGGCAGGGCGGCAGAGGAGGTCCTGCTTGATCAGCTTTCCACCGGTGCAGAGAAAGATCTGCAGCAGGCCATTGAACTTGCTTCGAATATGGTCGGCAAATGGGGGATGAGTGAGGTTATTGGTCCGATGGCCTATATCCAGGGCGCTGGTGGCTTTCTGGGAGACCAGTCAAGTTATCGCAGCCATAGTGAGGAAACCGCCCGCTTGATCGATCAGGAGATCCGGAAGATGTTGGAGGGCTGTTACACCGATGCCAGGGGTCTGCTTGAAAAGGAAAAAGGGTTCCTTGAACAACTGAGTGGGGCGCTGCTTGATACTGAAACCCTTGATCGGGAAGAGATGGAAATAATTTACTCGTGTTCGGTCCGCAAAGCTGCGGTCGCCGAGGAGGAAAAATGTCGCCGGGAGACAGGGGCGAGTCGGTCTGCAGACCCAGATTGACCGGAGGTATGGAGAATAGATGAAC
>CBDVDF010000400.1:0-2334 GCA_965372675.1 uncultured Desulfobacterales bacterium | reverse complement strand
ATGCCTTGAACGGGCTGGATGGGATCGACAATGTTAATGTCGACCTTGCAAAAGGCGAAGCAACTTATGACTAAGCGACTCCGGTGGTGATCGAAAAAATCAAAGAAGCGATCAGCGCGATCGGATTTGAGGTCGTTTGAGCCGCTTACCCAGCCCGGCCCTGGTGCAGATTACCATCCAGGGCTGGGAATCACCGGCCCTCCTGACCCATATATCCCTTATAAGACAACCTTGATGGCAGAGTGAGCCGCGAGATTCTGATAGATGGAATTACGATTTTCTTCACTGCTCACTTCCATCTCAAGGTTTACGCTCTGGTATTTGCCGCCGCTGCTGACCTTTGAGGCGGTTATCGTGAAAGGGACCCCACCAACAACCTCGGCGATCACTTGTTCGATCTCTTGTCGATCAAAACCGATGACCTTAAAAAGCCACAGACAGGGATAATCTATTTTTGGTTTGGTTTGACAGCCTTCGGTTGTCATCTCAGCTCTCCGCAACGGGTCCAGATCTTGAAAGATCAGCGTTCCTCTCCCGGCCGTAACTCTTAAGACCAGACGGGGATTTTTCTTGACAGAAGCGACATAATAAAATTATGGATAAGGCAAAGCAACTACAAAATATCCCCACCAGTAAATATTCTCCAAGACGCTGGCCGGGCTGAAATGTCATTTTTTTCTTTCATCAAAAGGGCAGAATAATGCAAACTTTTATTGTTTTTATGACCATTGCTTTGACTATCGTCTTCTCTCCAGACCCTTCGACTGCAAAATGCACCGATGGAGACTGCAAGAACGGTACGGGTTCTTTCGTCTATCCCAGTGGCGGTAAATATGTAGGCGAATTCAAGGATGGCTACCCGCATGGTAAAGGCACCCTCTCCTACCCCGACGGCTCTCTATACGCCGGAGATTTCAACAACAATGAGCTGGAAGGAACGGGCCTCTATACATTCCCTAACGGCGACACCTACGAAGGGAACTTCAGTAAAAGCAAGCGCCAGGGTAACGCGACCCTGACACTTAAAGACGGCAAAAAATATGTCGGCCAGTTTGAAAACAACCAGAAGCACGGACAAGGGATCCTGACCTTCCCGGACGGTACAATCTACGAAGGGGAGTTCATTGCCGGTGTGGCTCAAGGCCAGGGTTCCCTTACTTCCTCTCGCGGTGATAAATACACCGGAATGTTTGAAAATGGCCTGCCCAACGGCCAGGGAGCCATGGTTTATAATGACGGCAGTTCTTACGAGGGAGAGTGGCGGAACAACATACCCAACGGCCAGGGGGTTTACAGTTACAAGGACGGCAAGACCAGGATCAGAGGCCTGTTCCGTGATGGTAACTATATCGGAGAATAACCCCCGGTCATAAAAACCATAAAAACAACGTAAATAAAGCGTGGTTCCCTGCCGGGTTCCACGCTTTTCTTTTTATGTCCGGGATATACACTCTGGTTGCTTTGTATTTAAAAAAACATTAATCTGTTCGGTAACTTAGAATTTTTGTCAAAACCGATTGACTGTATGCAAAACACCGATCTCATATCTGGTTGTCATGGCTGAATTAACCAAACTGGGCAAATACGACATCGAATCGATCCTTGGCCAGGGCGCCATGGGGGTAGTCTATAAGGGGTTTGACCCCCATATAGAGCGAACTGTCGCCATTAAAACAATTCGCAAGGACGCTCTGGCCGATAAAGAGATGGAGCCTCTGCTGGCCCGTTTTAAACGCGAAGCCCAGGCTGCCGGCCGCCTTACCCATCCTGGTATCGTCACAGTCTATGAATACGGCGACGATGGCGATTCCGCATATATCGCCATGGAGTACGTCCAGGGACGTGAGCTGAAGGATTTCCTCGACAATAACGAGAGGTTCCCCCTCGAGACGATCATCCACATTATCACCCAACTTCTCGACGCCCTGGCTTACTCCCACACTAAGGGTGTAGTGCATCGTGACATAAAGCCCGGCAACATCCTGGTCCTGCAAGACGGCAAGATAAAGGTGACCGATTTCGGTATAGCCAGAATCGAATCCTCAACCCTCACCCAGTTCGGTGATGTGATCGGCACCCCATCCTACATGTCTCCCGAACAGTTTGGCGGTCAGCAGGTCGACAAAAGATCAGACCTTTTTTCGGCCGGGGTTATTCTCTACCATCTACTTACCGGTGAAAAACCTTTCCCGGGCAACTCAATGACCACCATAATGCACAGGGTCATAAACACCGATCCGCCGCTGGTTTCTGATCTGAATTTCCAGATACATTCAACTTTCGACGCCCTGGTCCTGAAATCTCTGGCCAAAAAAACTTCCGAGCGCTTCCAGA
>CBDVDF010000399.1:0-2343 GCA_965372675.1 uncultured Desulfobacterales bacterium | reverse complement strand
ACGGCCGATCATGTCGGCCGGGCCGTGGTCTTCTTTGCTTCGGAGCAGACTCCCACCACCGGGGCGACCTTGCCGGTTGATGGGGGGATTGCCGCGGCCTTCCCCCGTTAATCATTTAGAAAAAATGGAAAAAATCAGGATCTGTTATGGCTGAGATAAATAGCACTATGGAAATGGTAATGGCAAGGGCTGCCCGGATGGAGGCTGGCGGAGATAATGATGAACTGGCCGCAGAGGAGAAGACCAGGGACGGGATGCGGGCCGGCGCCGCTTATATGCGGAGCGATCCCGTGGATCTGCTGGCAGCTCTAAATGACTGCCCGGTCGGGGACCGGGCCTTTTTCATGAAAGGGGTGGCCGAAGTTCTGCTGCGCAATATATTGCTGCCCCGTGAGGAGGAGCAAAAGGAAACGGTTGGCCAGGCCATGAACGGGCTGGTTCAGGTCGGCCAGGGGCAGAGTGATCTCCTCGCCCTCTTCGGTGACCTCAGTAAGATCCTTGACCAGTACCGTCAGCATCGCCTCCAGATCAAAGAGCAGTTGGAAGAGAACTTTGCCCAGATGATGCCGCAGCTGGAAGAGGCCATGGCCCAGAAGACCGGCCAGCAGATGAAGCTGCAGCCTTCCCAGCATCCCAAGTTCCAGGAAGAATGGCAGAAGGCCCTTGACCAGCTGAATTCCCAGTATGGTCAGGCCGTTGAGCAGCATAAACAGATGGCGGTCAAGATCCTGACCGGGCTGGTCTGATGCTGGTCGATGTCCTGCTTGAGCCGGCTGGCGAAGAGGCGGCAGTTATCCTGCAGCAATGGCTCAGGGATCGGGGCCTGGCCGTGGGCGTTGACGGACGGGTGGAGGTCGGCTCTGAACTATGTCTTGAGGCCCTGGCCGATCTGAGGGCCAGATGCTATGACCGTGAGCTAGTGATCAATGCCACCTTTTCCGGTGACAGGGAATGATGATGGATCGTCTTAAACGGCTGAAAGAGGTGCTCCGGCGCCGCAAGCTTGATGCCTTGCTGGTCACCCAGCCGGAAAATCGCCGTTACTTGAGCGGCTTTGCGGCCGGTGATATGAATATCGCTGAAAGTTCCGGATCCCTGCTGATCCCCCGGCGCGGCCAACCGATCCTGATGACCGATTCTCGCTATCAGCTGGAAGCCGAAACGGAGACCGACGGCTTTGAGATCAGGGTTTATAAAAGAGGGCTGCTCGATCTGCTGAAAAGTCTCCTGGTCGACCGCGGTCTCAGGAGATTTGGCTTTGAGAGTCATTATTTTCTCCATCAGACCTCGGAAAAACTGCAGCAGATAGCCGCAGAAGCAGAGCTGGAATCGGTTGCGACTACTGGCCTGGTCGAAAAGTTGCGGCTCTGCAAGAGCCCCGCAGAGATCGACAGGATCAGGACGGCGGTCTCCCTGAACGAGCAGGTCTTCCGTGAGGTCTTCCGGGAGCTTAAGCCCGGGCTGACTGAAAGAGAGGTGGCGATCAGGATAGAAACCCTGATGCGGCAGTACGGCGCCGAACGGCCCAGTTTTGAAACGATCGTCGCCAGCGGTGCCAATGGCGCCAAACCCCATGCCGTGCCCGGAGATCGTGCCTTACAGAAAGGAGAGCCGATTGTTATTGATATGGGTCTGGTACTGAACGGTTATTGCTCCGACATGACCCGCACCGTGGTCCTCGGTGCGGTGGATAATAAAACGAAAAAGATCCACCGCCTGGTCCGCAAGGCCCAGAAAGCCGGGCTCAAGGCGATTAAGGCCGGGGTGAGCGGGGCGGAGGTTGATCGGGTGGCGCGGCAGATTATTGAACGGGCCGGTTTCGGAGATAACTTTGGCCATGGCCTTGGGCATGGGGTCGGTTTGGCGGTTCATGAGGGGCCGGCGCTCAGCAGTCGCTACAAGCGCAAACTTAAAGCCGGAATGGTGGTGACGGTCGAACCGGGTATTTATCTGCCGGGTTGGGGCGGGGTTAGACTGGAGAATATGGTGGTGGTCACTGAGCAAGGCTGTGAAGTGTTGAACACCGATACTACTTTTTTGGACCTGTAGCGCTTCTAATTTACCAACTGGCGACGCTGGTCATCAGAAACGGCGGTAGATTTCTTGCAGATGGGCGGGAAACTCCAGAGGTTAATTGGCTCCGGGTGGGGACCAACCGGATGACGGAGAATAGATGAGTAATCCCTTTCAGGATAAATTTTTAAAGGCCGGCCTGGCCACCAAAAAGCAGGTGGGCAAAGCCAAGATTGCCCAGAATAAAAAGCGGAAGAAACAGCGCCTGAACCAAGGCAATGATCCGGCCGATAAGGCGATTGAGTTGGCCATGCAACGCCAGAAAGAGCA
>CBDVDF010000398.1:0-2374 GCA_965372675.1 uncultured Desulfobacterales bacterium | reverse complement strand
GCAGAACCGCGCAGAAAGCATACCGATGTATAGCTTACCACCCGTTTCTTTGCATCTTCGGACAGCTTACCTCGTAAAATATCCGGACTGAACACCTGCCTTAACTTCCACCAATATTTCGCCTTAACGATCATGCTGGCTACCGCTTGATCACTCACTATATTTATGCCATTATCGTTATGAGTTAATGAATAAAAAATTGGTTGTCAAAAAAACATTACAGATTATAGTTTACTGTTCACCTGCTCAGTTTGCGCTGGTAAATTTCATTATCCAAAAGGAGATGTTCTGATATGGCTCGAATTACAGTTGAAGACTGTCTTGCCCAGGTAGGTAACGAGAATCGTTTCTCACTCATCCACCTCGCCGTTGCCAGATTGAAACAGCATCGCAAAGGCAAACCATTCCTGGTCGAGGGCAAAAACAAAGAGAATATCATGACCCTGCGTGAGATCGCCGCCGGGGTAGTGACTTTCGACAACATCAAAGAACTGGGTGAAATTACTCCGCAGGCAACGGAAGAATCCAATGCCGACGAAACCACCGAAGCCGTGACCAAACAGGCCTAAACAAACGACCCGATGCCCACAGATTATTACAAAATACTCGAAGTTTCCGAATCATCTTCGGCCACCGAGATCAAGAAAGCTTATCGCAAGATAGCAATGAAATATCACCCGGACCGCAATCAGGGTGACAAAGAATCCGAGGAAAAGTTCAAGGATGCAGCCGAGGCCTATGAAGTGCTTGGCGACCTCGAGAAACGGAAAATATATGACCGTTTCGGCATCGAAGGCCTAAAAGACAGCGGTTTTGGCGGTGGCCCCGGTAACGTCAACGATATATTCTCCCACTTTGGGGATATTTTCGGCGATCTTTTCGGCTTCAGCGGTCAGCAGCAGCGAGGCCCCGGCGGACCAATCCAGGGTTCCGACCTGCGATATGATCTGAATATTTCCTTCATGGAAGCTGTCCATGGGATTGAGAAAGAGATTGAGCTCACCAAACCGGAAACCTGCTGGACCTGTGAGGGCAGCGGCTGCCGCCCCGGCCATAAGCCGGAAATCTGCCCCACCTGCCAGGGACGTGGGCAGACCATCCGCAACCAGGGTTTTTTCAGTGTCAGTAGCACCTGCCCTGCCTGCCGAGGAGAAGGTCAAGTCATCACCGAGCCCTGTAACGACTGCGACGGCAAAGGGCTGAAGGAAAAAAAGAAAAAAGTATCGCTCAAGATCCCGGCCGGAGTCGATAACGGTTCGAGGATGCGGCTGACCGGTGAAGGTGAAGGCGGCCGTTTGAATGGTCAGGCAGGAGACCTCTACGTTTTCCTCTATGTCGAGCCACATGAATACTTCCAGAGAGACGGCAGCGACATATATCTTGAAATGCCCATTTCCATCTCCCAAGCCGCTCTGGGCTGTAAACCAATGATCCCGACAATACATGGCGAACAGAGTTTGAAGATCCCTGCCGCCACCCAGACTGGTCAGCGTTTCACTTTGCGATCCAAAGGCGTAAAGAACCTCAGGGGCGGCAGCGGCCAGGGTGACATGATCGTCATCGTCAGGACCGTTACCCCTGCCAACCTTACCGACAGACAAAAAGAACTCCTGAAAGAGTTTGATAACATCGAACAGGAAAAAGAGGAACAGGACGAAGAGGGCTTCTTCAAGAAGCTTTTCAGGAAAACAGCCTGAATATAGTGGCCAACCCGCCCCTTTTGACCGATCTGGACTTTTTTTTCTTGCATTACAGCACCGTAATTTATTTAATGCTTCATTGCTGTACGCCGGGGAGGGCATTAATTGACGAGCAGTTCCTCAGAGCAGAACCCGTTAAGCCATTTTGATGATGCCGGCAATGCCCGCATGGTCGATGTCGGTTCGAAACCAGATTCCGAAAGGGTGGCTGTTGCCGGCGGAGAGGTCAGGATGAAGCCGGAAACTTACGCCCTGATCAAAGATGGTGGCATTGCCAAGGGCGATGTCCTCGGCGTTGCCAGAGTGGCCGGACTGATGGCAGTAAAGAAAACGCCGGAACTGATCCCGCTGGCCCATCCGATCATGATCAGCAAGGCGGAGATCGACTTTATCTGTCATGATAAAGCCAGCACCATAGAGATCCTTGCCAGGGTTAGCTGCACCGGCAAGACCGGGGTTGAGATGGAAGCACTGTGCAGTGTGGCGACAACCGCACTGACCATTTATGATATGTGCAAGGCGGTAGACCGAAGCATGGTCATTGAGAGGATCAGACTCCTTGAAAAGACCGGCGGCAAGTCAGGTTCTTACAAAAGATAACAGTAGAAACACCACATAATAGCGGGAGATCAGACAAGATGGACGAAAAACAGACAACTCACTTCAGAGAAAAG
>CBDVDF010000397.1:0-2377 GCA_965372675.1 uncultured Desulfobacterales bacterium | reverse complement strand
ACCAAAACGGCCAGGTCCCAGTTGACTGATGGGAAGCGGGCCAGGGAGGTGAAAGATCTTGGTGCCGGAGCCACCTTTTCCAGGCGACTGAGGTTGATCTCAAGGAAGTAGACCGGGGTCTTTATCCCGAAGGCCTTCAGGCAACCGGCAGTTAGCAGGCCAAAGCCACCAACGGCCTTACCATCGGACTGCAGCTCCAGATAAGCACCCTTCTCAACGTACTCGGGCGACTGATCCGTTGCCACCATTTTCACTTCGAAGCGGCGCAGTTCTGTAAGGACGGTTTCAGCAGAGGCCTTGATGTCAAAAAAGTCGACGCTCTCGGTGCCTAAATGGAGCACCGGCGCCTCTGGAGTACGACGGCCACTCAGTACTGCGACCAGCATTTGCTCTTCACAGGGCTGGACATCGTCCGAGGCGCCCGAGGGCAGAAAGACCTTGCCGGTCTCAAAGAGCCGGATATCACCGTTCTGATGATTGATATTGCGCCGGACATTCTCAAGGATACCGGGCAGCAACATGGTCCTCATCACACTCTGATCCTCGGCGAGAGGATTGAGCAGATTGACGGTCTGGCGGGCCGGATTTTCAGCGGCCAGGCCGAGCATCTCAAAATGTTTCTCGGTAACGAAGCTGTAATTGATCGCCTCATAAAAACCTTGGGCGGTCATCGCCGTCGCCACATCCTGGCGGAGCTGGCGCATCTCGTCCTGATCGGCGAAACTGAGCGGCACCTGCGGCAGGGTCGTAGGTATTTCATTGTAGCCGACCAGCCGGGCCACTTCCTCGATCAGGTCGATCTCACGTTCAAGATCGACCCGGAAGCCGGGCGGAGTAACTTCAAGGCTAGCGTCATCAGGCGTTTTGACCGAGATCTCGATCGAGCCGAGATAATCAGCGATCTGCTTAGCGATCAGCTCAATGCCCAACAGATCATTACATCTCTGGACCCGCAGGGTGATCGATAGAGGAGCTTTAAGACCATCTTTAAGGTCCAGTCCGCCGGCAACGGCTGCGCCGCCGGCCAGCTCAACGATCAGCTGCACCGCCCTCTCCAGGGCCCGGACCGTGCCTTCAGGGTCAACTCCCCTTTCGAAACGGTAAGATGAGTCTGTGGACAGATTCAACTGCCTGGCGGTCTTTCTGATGCTGAGCGGGTTAAAGCTGGCGCTCTCCAGGAGAATATCGCTGGTGCTATCACTGACTTCGGAATTGCCACCACCCATCACCCCGGCGATCGCCACCGGTTTCTCGCCATCACAGATCAAGAGCATCTCGGGATCAAGCTCTCTTTCTACCCCGTCCAGGGTCTCGGTCTTCTCACCTTTTGCTGCCTTGCGGACAATGATCCGGCCACCGGCCAGTTTGGCGAAGTCAAAGGCGTGCAGAGGCTGACCGTATTCCAGCATGACGAAGTTGGTTATATCGACCACATTATTAATCGGCCGGAGGCCAACGGCCATCAGCAGACGCTGGAGCCACCAGGGAGACGGTCCAATCTTGACGCCCTTGACCATCCGGGCCGAATAACGGGGGCAGGCCTCGAAATCCTTAACCTCAACCGCGAACGGCAAATCCTCGCCGCTCAACTCAGGAAGATCGCCGGAGAGTGGCTGCTTGAGAGTGGCACCGGTAAAGCCGCCCACTTCACGGGCAATACCGATCACACTGGCGCAGTCGGGCCGGTTCGGGGTCAGATCGACCTCGATCATCGTATCGGTAAGCGACAGGGCTTCGACCAGGTCCTGGCCCGGAGTTAGCTCGCCGGGCAGATCCATGATCCCGGCCTTGTCGCTACTGATCCCCAGTTCGTTGGCGGAACAGAGCATCCCGTCCGAGGCTTCACCCCGGATCTTGGCAGGTTTTATCTTGAAATCACCCGGCATCACAGTGCCGGGTACAGCCAGAGCGGTCAACATCCCGGCCCTGACATTGGGGGCGCCACAGACCACCCGGCGGATCCCTTCGCCATCATCAACATCACAGAGCGACAAGCAGTCGGCATTGGGATGGGGCTGCACCTCTTTGACCAGGGCCACCTTCAGTCCTGTAAGGCCCTGATAGAGCTCCTCGACAGCCTCGACTTCGAGACCGGCCATGGTCAGACGTTCAGCCAGTTCGGAGTGCGACAGCTTGAAATCGATATATTTTTTTAACCAGCTAACAGTAAATTTCATGAATTAGACCAGACTTTAAAACTGGGTCAGGAAACGGAGATCGTTTTCATAGTAAAGGCGAATGTCATTGATGCCGTATTTGAGCATCGCGATCCGCTCGATGCCGAGACCGAATGCAAAACCGGTATAGGCCTCGGGATCGTAACCGATCTTGATGAAGACCTCCGTCCGAAAGGGACCTCCACCCGAGCTTGCGGTGA
>CBDVDF010000396.1:0-2407 GCA_965372675.1 uncultured Desulfobacterales bacterium | reverse complement strand
ACGATTTTTGAGAAAGATGTGTGCTGGCCGGGATAACGGTGCCTGTTGTGGCCGGGATCATGACGTTCTCCACCAGGGTAGGGATGTCAATAATGGCTGAACTGGCAGCCGGAGCGAGGATCCCCGCCCGCTTACTGAAAGCTGTCGCCAGGGCCCAGGATGACGATTATGTGGAAAAGGTCGGGGTCCATTGGGCCACCGAACAGGTCAGCGACCTTGTAGACCACAATGTCAGTGGGATCCATTTCTATACCTTGAACTCCTCCGATGCCACCCTGAAGATATATGAATCGCTGGGAGTGACAAACTCGAGCCAGTTGCTGACTTGATAAGCATCTACGCCAAAGCAGTTAAAAGCCACTATTCGATAAAATGAATATCGTTTGCCCAAATTGTAATAAGGTCCATAATCTTCCGGACGATAAGATCACTTTCAGTAAGGCTGCCGCCAACTGTAAGAAATGCGGCATGCGGATGATCATCTACCCGGAGGGCCCTCCCGGAGATGGAGTCTTGACCGACAGGATCAGGGTTTCAGCCGAGGCCCCTGCAGCTGACGAGTCAGAGTATCTGTTGACTGAAGAATATCAGGTCGATGATGATCAGCACATTGATCTGGCCGAGATATCCACTGCTGCGAATGGCTCTCCGGATGACGGAGAATTTGAAGGTGACAAGCAGCTCAATGGCCAGGACCTCTATGCTATTTTCCCGGGCTTAAGAAAATTCTCGCCGGGGGTATTTGATTTTCAGCAGATATTTACCGAGAGTCCGAAAAAAGGCTATGGCACCCGGGACAACCTGCTTAAGTTCAAGATCATCAGGGCTGTCCACGAAATTCTGACGACCAGTATACTTAATGATGACGAGATAGTTCTGCGGGTTGCCAAGGGGACGGCATACTTCCCTTTTGAGATTCCTTACGCCAATGGCCTCATGACCCTGCTGTCTAATTATTTTGCGATCATCTGTACCGATCAGCGAATGCTCTTTGTAAATATTGATTTTCGGGTTGATCACCCGACCCGCTACGTTTTCCAGGTACTTTACGAAGAGATAGAGAATATGAGCCGGGGGGTCTTTTTCTCTTCGGTGATCGTCCAGACCAGGACTGGTCGGAACTGGAATTTCACTACGGTCGGACGTCAACATGCCAAAGAGATCTCCGGGTTCGTCAACGAGATCAAGAGGCGGGGACCTTCCGGAATTTACGATGGTATCTCACGCTGGCAGTGTTGCCCCCATTGTTATACTCCCCTGCCTGGCGGTCTCTCCGCCTGTCCCAGTTGTGCCGCCGTATTTAAAAGCTGTAAAGAGGCTCTGGTCAGGGCGATGATCATGCCGGGACTCGGTTCTCTATACCTTTCTTATCTCCCGTTAGGTCTTATGGAAATGACCGGTTATCTGGCCGTCTGGCTGGTCGCGGTGGTTCTGGTCATTCTCAGGGTTCCCGGAGGATTCATCACGGCGATACTCCTGGTCTTGGCCTATCACGGTCTGACCGGAATAATGTCCTGTAAAATGGCCAGCAAAGGATATCTCCTGCAGGCAGTTGTCGATAAGGAAGTTAGCGAAGATCATGATGAAGAAATGGACCGCGGGGATCCTGGGTCCTGAAGGGGCATATTTTCTTGCAATCTGATTTTCTATGTTTATATAATGAAATCATCGACGACATATGATGGAAAGAGAAATGAAAAAGGTATTCACGGGAGAGAAAAATGGCGAGAGAAATTCTAGTTGCTCAGGAAAGACGGGAATATAAAAGATATAGGGTCAAAGACGGCGCTTTTGCTATAGACGCCACTCGATCCGGGTTGATCTGCGATATCGGTCTGGGTGGTATGTCGTTTCTTTACGTTGAACGGAAGAATTGGCCGGAAGATTCTTTCCTGCTTGATATTGTTTTTGGTGAAGACGAAGATTTTCGTCTTGATAAGCTCCCGTACCGGATCATCTGTGAGGAAGATTTCCGAGATACTGCGGCGGAAAGCGTCAAGATACTGAAACGTCGCAGTATAGCCTTTGACCATCTTTCAGAGCAACAGATCGAGAAGTTGAAAGACTTTATAGTTTTTAATACAGTGGCTGAAGCCTGATCTTTGAGTCGATCTTGCCAATTGATCGCCAGGAGCCTCCGTTTATGGGGGCTCTTTTTTTTGCAAAAAAGCAGAAACAGGGTAAAAATAGGATTTTGGGGAAAGTCAGCGGTTTGGCTGGAAAAGTGACGGCAGGTCCCTGCCCGACTTTTCGCTGCCTACCGTAATAAGCAATTAGCGGAGGTAACAGATGGGTAATGATAATCTGGTTTTTCTTGAGGTCATAGAGTGGTTCGATGAATCTGGTCAGGAACTGATCCATCGTATACCTGAAAATGGTTCAGGAGAGATCAAGTTTGGCGCCCAGT
>CBDVDF010000395.1:0-2408 GCA_965372675.1 uncultured Desulfobacterales bacterium | reverse complement strand
TCTCTTCTTTACCCGGTTCTTACGGGGTCGGAGATCTGGGCCGTGCGGCCGTTGATTTTGTTGATTTCCTGAGCGAGGCCGGCCAGAGTTACTGGCAATTCCTGCCCCTCGGGCCGGTTTCGGCTATCTCGGCCTACTCGCCATATATGTCCTCTTCAGCCCTGGCTGGTAATTATCTTTTTGTCGATCCTGATGATCTGGCGGGAAAAGGCCTGGTTTCCAGGTTGGAACTTGACAATGCCCCCGGCTTTTCGGAATACCAGGTCGACTTCGCTGGGGCTTCGTCTTTGAAGGAAGATATTCTGGCTCGGGCCTGTCGGGAATTCATGGCAAGCGGTCCTTCCGAAGAGTATCTCCGTTTCTGTGCAAGGGAACACTGGCTCGATGATCATGCCCTGTTCATGGCCTTGCGGGAGGAGCATCAACTTTTGCCTTGGCACCAGTGGCCGGAGGAGATCGCCAGCCGCCGAGTTGACGCCATCGACCAGTGGCACGAGAAACTTGCCGAACGGGTTGATTATCATCGTTTCGTCCAGTTCTGTTTTTTCTCGCAATGGCAAAGGTTGAAGGAATATGCAAATTCAAAAGGGGTCTCACTGATCGGTGATATTCCCTTCTATGTCGCCCACGACAGTGTTGATGTCTGGGCTGATCCTTCCTGTTTCCGTCTCGCCCACCAGAGCATGGAGCCCACCCATGTCGCCGGGGTACCGCCCGATTATTTCAGTGCCACCGGCCAGCGCTGGGGCAATCCGCTCTATCGCTGGCAGGATTCGGACGGAACTGATAACGAGCAGCTCTATTCCTGGTGGATCACCAGACTGCGGGCGATGTTCAAGGTTGCCGACATCTGCCGGATCGACCATTTTCGGGGCTTTGAAGCTTTCTGGGAGATAGCGGCGGCAGAAGAAACGGCGGTGAACGGCAAATGGGTAAAGGGGCCGGGCCGGGATTTTTTTACCAGGATAGAAGAGGTCCTCGGTGAGTTACCGATCATCGCCGAAGATCTCGGGGTTATCACCCCGGCGGTGACTGCCTTGCGGCGCGAGCTTGGTTTCCCGGGCATGAAGATCCTGCAGTTCGCTTTTGATTCAGATCAGAATAATCCATATCTGCCCCATAATTACCGTTCCGAGAACTCGGTGGTTTACACCGGTACCCATGATAACGATACCAGCCTCGGCTGGTTCATGGGCGATCAGGTCAGCGATGCGACCAGGCAGCGGATCCGCCGCTATCTGAACAGTGATGCCAGGATGATCAGCCGGGAGTTGATCCGGCTGGCCCTTGCTTCGGTGGCCGGGATCGCCCTGGTCCCGATCCAGGACCTCCTGGGTTTCGGCAGTGACTGCCGGATGAATACTCCGGGGACCGTTGAAGGGAACTGGCAATGGCGATGTGCCCCCAGATTTCTTGACAGTGAAACCGCCTCTTGGCTCAGGGGTGAAACAGAATTCTATAATCGTCTTCCGTAATCGGCGGACTGAATTTTTTTTGGGAGGAGATAATGAGCGACGTCCTGATCTTTATGGGCAGTCCCCGCAAGAAAGGAAATTCCGAAGTCCTGGTCGATGCAGTGGTCCGGGGAATCAAAGAGGTCGGCGGCACCGTCGAGACCGTTCGGGTGGCTGATCTTGGTGTCGCTCCCTGTATCGGTTGCGGTGGCTGCGACAAGACCGGCCGCTGTGTGGTTGAGGACAATATGCAACCCCTGTATGACAAGATCACCTCGGCCCGACGGATCATCCTTGCCTCTCCGGTCTATTTTTATTCGATCACCGCCCAGCTCAAGGCCATGATTGACCGTTGCCAGGCCCTCTGGAATCGTAAACGTCTGACCAGTAAAGCGGGACCGGGTCCGGAACATCAGGACCGCAAAGGCTATCTGCTCTCGGTGGCGGCGACCCGGGGCGATAAGGTTTTCGACGGTTCGATCCTGGTGGCCAAATATTTCTGCGACGCGACCGGCATTGAATACGCCGGGGAATTACTGGTCCGCGGTATCGATCACCGGGGCGCGATGGCCAAGGATCTTACAAGTATTGAAAAGGCCGTGGAATTCGGCCGCAAATGCATGAAGTGAACCGCCATATAATTATTGACAACGGACAGCGTTTATTTTAAAAGACTTTCTTTCATTTATAATTAAGTATTACGGCCCCTTCATCTAGCGGTTAGGATACAGGCCTCTCACGCCTGGTACAGGAGTTCGATTCTCCTAGGGGTCACCAGCTAATATCAAGGACTTACGATTAATTTCGTAGGTCCTTTTTTTGTTCGGTGGTTTTTCATACAGAAGACCCGGGAAGAAAATCTACCGAGTTGGAGATCGTATTCACGGCTGTCTGGCGTCAATTTTTCAGTATTCACCTACTTCCTTTATAGTCATTGTCTGGCTCGGGTGTTTA
>CBDVDF010000394.1:0-2417 GCA_965372675.1 uncultured Desulfobacterales bacterium | reverse complement strand
TAGCTGGGATATTATCGACAATGGTGATATCTTTCACCTCGGGGTGCGTTCCCTGATCCGGCAGATCGCCGGGGATGTAGCGGCGGGTGAGTCGCGGCAGATCATCAGTAAACGTTTTCACCGTACCCTGGCGGAGATGATGCTCTGTGCTGCTGAGCGGACCAGGGATTCCTACGATCTTAATACGGTGGTCTTAAGCGGCGGGGTCTTTAATAATTATTTGTTGCTGGAAACTTTAAGCATGTTGTTGGCTGAAAGAGGTTTCGAGGTTTTGACCCATACTCTGCTGCCGGCAGGTGACGGTGGGGTGTCGCTGGGTCAGGCTGTGATTGGGAGGCAGTTTTTGAAAGATGAAAGATGAAAGATGAAAGTTGAAAGATGAAAGTTGAAAGGTGAAAGTTGAAAGGTACAAGGTAAAAGGTGCGAGGTTTGAAGACAGTGAAAAATTAAAAGTTAAAAATGGTGGTGTACTATCCAGAAAGATCTCTCTCTTCGTTCGAGATGACAACCTTCATCTCTTCTGTCATCTCGACTACCCCAAGGGTTCTGCCTAATCCTCCCTCGGAGTCTATCGCTTACCTGAGGAGGGCACTCGAAGTCTTCGCTATCTCCTTCGGGGCGCAACAGGAGAGATCTTTCTGGATCGTAACAACCGCATTCTGAATACTGGTTTCCGAATACTTTTTTTAGGTACAAAGGTTGATAGATGCTGCGGATCAGATCATTTCTTTCAACTTTCAACTTGCAACTTGCATTTCGAATTAGATAAGTTTCCGGCATTAGAAAAAATGGAGAAAAAACATGTGCTTAGCTATCCCCGGCAAACTGATCGAGATCTTTGAAGAAGCCGGTATGAAAATGGGTCGGATCGACTACAACGGTGCGATCAACAAGGCTTGTCTTGAGTATGTGCCCGAGATTGAGATCGGCCAGTACACGATAGTTCATGCCGGTTTTGCGATCTCGATCCTTGACGAGGAAGAGGCGGCCCGCAGCCATGATGCCTGGCGTGAATATATCGAGTCGGCGGCCAGGGATGGGGTGGATGTATTCGGCCAACCCCTGGATGAGAAGGAGGGGCAGGGATGAAATTCATCTCTGAATACCGGGACCCGCAAACCGCCCGCAAGATGCTGGCGGAAATAAAGAAGATAGTCAGCCGTCCCTGGGTGATCATGGAAGTGTGCGGCGGCCAGACCCATGCCATTGTCAGGAGCGGCATCGACCAGCTCCTGCCGACAGAGATAACCCTGGTACATGGTCCTGGCTGCCCGGTTTGCGTTACGCCGCTGGAAACCATTGACCGGGCGATCGAGATCGCCTCGCGTCCAGAGGTGATCTTCTGCAGCTTTGGCGATATGCTGAGGGTGCCGGGCAGCGGTCGGGACTTGCTGACCGCCAGATCGGCCGGTGGTGATGTCAGGGTCGTCTATTCGCCCCTGGAGGCCCTCGAAATAGCCAAAGAGAATCCCGACCGGCAGGTAGTTTTTTTCGCGATCGGTTTCGAGACCACCGCCCCGGGTAATGCGATGGCCATCCTGCAGGCGGACAAGCAGGGGATCGATAATTTCAGTGAACTGGTCTGCCATGTCCTGGTGCCGCCGGCAATAACAGCTCTGCTGTCCTCGGAGGAGAATCGGGTCAACGCCTACCTGGCGGCCGGAAATGTTTGCACGGTAATGGGCCTGGCAGAATACGAGGAAGTTGCCGAAAAGTATAAGGTGCCGATAGTTGCCACCGGTCTTGAACCCAATGATATTCTGGAAGGGGTTCTGATGGTGGTCAAGATGCTGGAGGAGGGGCGTCATGAGGTCCAGAACCAGTATGTCAGATCGGTGCGGCATGATGGCAACCTCCATGCCCGTAAGGCCGTAGAAGAGGTGTTTGCTGTAACCGACCAGAAATGGCGGGGGATCGGTCTGTTGCCTGGCAGTGGCCTGAAGATCAGGGATAAATACCACCGCTTCGATGCCGCCCTGATCTTTGAGGTTGATGATGTGGAGGTTGAGGAGTCTGGTTTGTGTATCAGCGGTGCGATCCTCCAGGGTCTGAAAAAACCTGACCAGTGTCCGGCTTTCGGTAAAGAATGTAAACCCGAACATCCCCTGGGTGCGACCATGGTCTCGGGTGAAGGGGCCTGTACGGCGTATTATAAGTATAAGCCTTTAATTTAAGATGAAAGATGAAAGGGGAGAGGTACGAGGTAGGAGGGGAAAGATGGAGGTTGTGGGTTTAAAGGTTCCCGGTTCAGAGGTTCAGGGGTTAAAAGCATAAAGCCTATAACCCTTGCACCTTGAACCAAGGGTGCGAGATGCGAGGTAAAAGATGAAACCGATCTGATTCGTAAGATCCCTGAACCTTTGATCCCTGAACCTTTGATCCCTGAACCTTTGATCCCTGAACCTTTGATCCCTGAA
>CBDVDF010000393.1:0-2440 GCA_965372675.1 uncultured Desulfobacterales bacterium | reverse complement strand
TGGGTTGAACTGTCAAGTGTTTCGAATCGGGCAAATTCACCATCCAGGAAGATCACCACTCCGGGAAGCCCATTATCCGATACCAGGATGTTGGAACCGCGGCCTATGACCCTCCAGCAGATATCATTCTCATGCAGCCAGCCGATTAGTTTTTTCAATTCTGCTAAGCTTTTAGCAAAAAGAATTGCCTCGGCAGGTCCGCCGACTTTCAGGCTCGAAAAACGGGACATGGGGCTGTCCCAAAGTATTTCATCCTTCCAGAAACCGGCAAGATCATCTGCATGTGAATTGAGTGATGTCATGTGATTACTTAGTCATTTTCCTTTGTCATCATTTCCAGCAATTGTTCACCAGCCTGCCATATATTGCCGGCGCCTAAAGTTAAAACCACATCACCTGGAGCAAGAATTTCCATGGTCCTGTCAACAAGACCCTGGATTGTTGGTTCGTAATAGACGTGCCTTTGGCCATGCTTCTTTATGCCATTTATGAGAACTTCGGTTGAGATACCAGCTATCGGCGCCTCTCCGGCCCCATAAATCTTGGTAAGCAGCAACATATCCGCCCCATGAAAGGCTGTATTAAATTCTTCCAGCAGACTCTTGGTTCTCGAATAACGATGCGGCTGAAACAGGACAATCAGCCGCCGATCAGGCCACGCGTCACGTAGGGCGGAGAGGGTAGCCCTTATCTCCGTAGGATGATGTCCATAATCATCTACTACTATGATGTCTCTCCTTTCTCCTTTGATTTGCAACCTTCGCTGCACCCCCGAAAAACTTGTTAATGCAGCAGCAATAGTTGCAAAAGGGATATCCAGCTCCAGCCCTACAGTGACGGCGGCTAACGAATTATAAACATTGTGCAGACCGGCCAGTGAAAGAGTGATTGAGCCCAGCACCTTGTCATCCCGGCAAACCTCGAACGAGGAACTCAAGCCGTGCGGGGTAATCCCCCTGGCATACACATCAGCCTGACTGGTCAGTCCATAAGTGATGATCCTTTTTTTGATTTCCGGTAAGATAGCGGCCACCTGCGGATCATCGAGACAGAGGATGGCAGCCCCGTAAAATGGTACCTTGTCAATGAACTGCAAAAAAACATCTTTGATCTCATCAATATTTTTATAAAAGTCGAGATGCTCCAGATCGATATTTGTGACTACTTCCAGTACAGGGGCCAGTTTTAAAAAGGAGCCGTCCGATTCATCCGCCTCGGCCACCAGAAAATCACCTTCACCCAGCTTGGCATTGGAGCCACCGAAACAGTCAACCTTGCCGCCGATAACGATCGTCGGATCAAGACCTGCCTCGGCTAACAGCCAGCCGACAATTGATGTGGTTGTGGTCTTTCCGTGGCTGCCGGCTATGGCAATGCCGAATTTGTTGAGCCGCATAAGCTCGGCCAGCATTTCAGCCCTGGGAATGACCGGTATATGTGAGTCCAGGGCAGCAATGATTTCCGGGTTGTCCGGTGGTATGGCTGAAGAAATAACCACCACGTCCGCATCGCTCACCCATGCCCCGTCATGGCCAATGTGGACAGTTCCGCCAAGTTTGGTTAAGCGGCGGGTGATGTCCGTGTTCTGCATATCCGAACCGCTGATCCGGTAGCCGAGGTTGAGGAGCAGTTCGGCAATACCGCTCATGCCGATGCCACCGATGCCCACAAAGTGTATATGTTTTGATTTACGATACATGTCTGTTAAAAGCCGATATCCTCATTTCAAATAGTAAGATGGTTTCTGGCACCGGGAGCCATCCTGCTTTTCAGTAAATCCAGGCAGGTAGTAACAATTGTTGCCGTGGCCTCCGGTTTAGCAAGTTTCGCCGACTTGTCCGCCATTTCGTCGAGCAGTTTTTTATCGTTGAGAAGGCGACTGATCTCATTACCAAGTTTGTCGCCGGTCAACTCAGACTGGAGAAACATCACACCGCCACCGGAGTCGACAAGAATGCGGCCGTTTTTTTCCTGGTGATTATCAGCAGCATAAGGAAAAGGCACCAGGATGGCCGGTTTACCGAATACCATGATTTCGGCCAACGTCGTGGCACCGGCCCGCGATACTATCAGGTCAGCCCGGCAATATACTTCGGCCATATCACTTATAAATGCGTCGACCCTGGCATGCATCCCCAATTCGGCGTATATTTTTTTTGCCTGTTCTTCATCCATTTCGCCGGTCTGGTGAATGATCTCCGGCATGGGTGTAAGTTTGACCAGGCATCGTTTTGCCGCCTCAAGGACAAGACTGTTCAGCCGCCTGGCCCCCTGGCTGCCGCCGAGAATCAGAATGGTTGGCTGATCTGCCGATTTGCGCTGTTTTTTTTCTTTTGCTTTGCTAAGCAGACTGCTGCGTACGGGATTGCCGCTTAAAATGGTTTTGTGAGCTGGAAAATATTTCTCGCTGCCCGGCAGGGAGACAAAGACCTTGTTGACA
>CBDVDF010000392.1:0-2450 GCA_965372675.1 uncultured Desulfobacterales bacterium | reverse complement strand
CATTCTTTTGTGCAGTGGAACGGGACGGGGGGAAGATCTCGGTTCTGAAATTAATCTTTTCCAATACACTGATATAGTATATCATCGACTGTAGAGAGCTTACTATTGAACTTAAATGTTTCCTGACAGGAGATTGAGATGAGCAAAGAGAGCGTTTGTTCCACAGCGGTTATTGTGCTGACCAAAAGGTATAAGATAACCGGTCATATCGATCTGATGCCGGGCGCTCGGCTGACCGATTATATTTCTGCGGTCAAGTCCTTCTTCGCGGTTACAGATGCTGTTGTCGAGGATGTAAATACCGGTAAAGTTATTTTTCGCGGTGAGTTCATGGATGTGCACAGGAAAAACGTCGAGATCATCCTGCCGCTTGATGCAATTTGCGATGAATGAAGTTTATATCGCTTAGCCAGTGACTAAACGGCTGTCAGCATCATATAGCCGACCGAGAACCGGCCACTTTCCGGGATAAAACAGAGTAGGCGGTCGCCTTTTTTCAGACGCCCTGAGTTGAACAATTCTGCTAGGATTATATATATGGAGGCGGAACCGGTATTCCCCTTCCGGACCAGGTTTGAGAACCAGCGTTCTTCCGGGATCTCGAAGCCAATCCCCTTCATATGGTCATAGATCTTCTTTCTGAAGTATTCCGATGAATAATGGGGCAGGAACCAGTCTACCTCTTCGGGTTTTATGCCGTATTTCTTGATGTAACGCGGCAGTGAACGGTCAATGACCATCGGGATTATTTCCTCGTTGAGCAGTTTGGCATCCTGTTTCACCAGCAGGGAATTGGCTGCCATTGATTCCTCTAACGAGTCGAACTCCCGCCATCCTTTCAGCCTGCCGTTTTCCTCTTTGACAGCCCCGGCGTACATACAGGTTTCCATTTCACCGGCGTGGGAGACTATCTCGATCCAGTCGATCTTCAGGCTGAGACGCCCGGCGGCTGGTTCCGGGGTGATGAAGATGGCTCCGGCTCCATCTGACAGCATCCAGCGCAGGAAATCGGCCTCAAAGGCGAGGGCAGGTTGCTTTTCGATGCTCTCTGCCTGCTCGCTGGATACCGTTCCACAGAGCCGGGAGCGCATGAAGGATGAGGCCTGTTCAGAACCGGTGGCCACCGCATTGCTGGTCATTCCCAAGGCGACGCTCATCCAGGCGTACTTCAGACAGGTTATGCCGGCAAGGCAGATGCCGGCTGTGCTGACCACTTCACAACGCCCTTCGCCGAGCTCACCGTGCACCATCGAGGCGTGACCGGGCATTAACTGGTCCGGTGCGGAGGTGCCGCATCCTAACAATTCGATATCTTCCGGTCGAAAACCCTCATAAGGGCTGAGTCTCTTGATCGCTTCGGCGGCTAACTGGGCATTGGTATGGGTGGTGCGACCGGTTGCCGGGTCGATGGCGTAATATCTCTCGATGATCCCGTTGTTGCGAAGGATAATCTTCCTGGTCCGGGACGTCAGGGAGTTGATCATGCCGAGGACCTTCTCCATCTCGTCATTGCTAACAGGCTGGTTGGGCAGGAAGGATGCTATGTCGGTGATATAAGCGTTCATAATTGGCTGGCCGGAATCTCTCACGAATAGTTATGAAAAATTCCGGTTAAAGTTTTGCTCCTCTGTGGCCCTCTTTGAGCAGAGCGGCATAGTTCTGGTAAAATCTCTCTTCGTCCAGTCGGGTCGGAACGACGGCGTTTGTTAACGTATAATAGTCAAGGTCGTCAATGATTATCTGCTGCCGCATCTCCTGGTGCAAAGTAGTACCGGGCAACGGGGTCATGACCGTGATCATCGGCAGATCGACCTCGTTGTCCCGGATGTAGGTCCCCAGTCTCTCGAAATCGTCATCAGTATAGTCGGGAGAAACGATAAAGTCGCCGATAATGGTGATGCCGATATCATGGAGGATGGATATCGATTCGGTATTAACGGCAGCCAGGTTGGCCTTGTTCATCTTCTTCAGGCCCTCGTCACTGATCTCCTCGAAGCCGATTATTACGGCCCGTAAGCCGGCATCCTTCCATTGCTGCATAAGTTCAGGATATTTGACTACTGTATCTGAGCGGACGTCGGCCAGGAAATGCTTGTTGATCCCGGCCTCCCGGATGGCGGTGCAGAGTCGTTCGGCATGTCCGGGGTCACCGAAGGTGTTGGCGTCCAGCAGCCTGATCATCGGAATATCCCCCAGTAGACCGATGTCGCGGATCACCGAATCGATCTGATGGGTGAGATAGTGGCCGTCGGTCAGAGCGCTTATACAGCAGAAAGAGCAGTTGAACGGGCAGCCGAAGGCCGTTACCACAAAGCCCATGTCCAGCTTCAGGTTTGGCAGGTAATAGTTGGAGCGGTATTCGGAGACCAGCTCATAGGCCGGTGGCCGGTTGTCGACCAGGTCGTTTTTTGTGTATTGGCGAGTGCTGAACTGCAGGGGGCGGCCCCGCG
>CBDVDF010000391.1:0-2451 GCA_965372675.1 uncultured Desulfobacterales bacterium | reverse complement strand
TCAGCAGATCTTCGCCGCTCATGCCCTGCCAATCGATCTTTTCGTATTGACGGGGAGCAGCTTACGGGTCGGTCTTGATGGTAATGGACGGGGCACTTACCCGCATCGGATGGGCAGACATGCCGAAAGATTTGATCGTGCCTGCCGCCGGGGCATGCAGCGGCACCCCGAGGCCCTTGACCACCTCACCGATCATCCCGCCTTCTTCGACTTCATCCTTGCGCTCGACAGTCGCCGTGCAGGGGGCACCGATGTGCTGCCCGAGGATGATCTCCAGTTCAGCCGGCACAGCCATCTCTTCAACAGGAAGATAGGCGGTCAGCTCTTTTGCTTCAGGCGGATGAACACCGCCTTTCGGGAATGTCAGTAAAGATGCCATAGTTCTAAGTAAGAGAGCCACCGTAAAAACAACCCGGGGCAGGTTTAGTCAGTTTGTTTTCCCGGCCAGAGACCGGACAATGAAGCTTTTCCGGCCGAGGCCGGCAAGACCAATTCTTGGGCCGACAAACTACCACACTTATATAGATAGGCCAATAAAATATCCAAAAAATAAACTGGTTTTGTCAGCATCCGGACATATTCAAATTACACAACGAATGAACCAGACAACTGCCGCTAACTTTTTCTAAATAATATCAGATGGTTAATGATGCAATGCAGAGGAAAAGCAGGATGACAGACCTCCATCTCGCCAACGAGAAAGGGGGAACAGATCAACCAGCGTTCTTGGTCGCCGCAAAGACCAGCGATTGCCGGATCTCTTCAAGAAATACTTCATCCGTCACCTTCAGACCTTCGCCGCTTACC
The DNA here is from genome assembly GCA_965372675.1 of uncultured Desulfobacterales bacterium. Lineage (GTDB taxonomy): Bacteria > Desulfobacterota > Desulfobulbia > Desulfobulbales > JAGXFP01 > JAGXFP01. The sequence goes on along the minus strand of CBDVDF010000391.1, from coordinate 1,644 downwards.
ACATAAAAAACGTCGATAAGCCGGCCCTGTCGGGTCGAGATCATCGCCTTGGCGATATTGAGGTCGAAATCAGCCAGAGCTCTGGTTATGTCGTAAAGCAAAGAAGGGTGATCGGCGGCAAACACTTCAAAGATAGTAAAAAAACTGGAAGAGCGATTATCCACCCTGACCGTGGCCGGAAACTGGCGGTCCGGGCCCGGCGCCGAGCGGTCTTGCTTTTTCTTGGCCGCAAGTCGATGGGTGACCCCCAGTTTGTTGTTCAGGGCCAGGTCCAGGTCGCCGGCCAGAGCCGGCCAGTCCTGATCATTAAAGTTGTTATTGAACACCGGCTTGACATCGAGAACATCGATGACCGTGCTATCTTGCCAGGTATGGATCTTGGCCGACAGCACATTCAGATTATGCAGGGCCAAGGTGCCGCAGACCAGGGAAAGCAAGCCGGTCCGGTCATGGCTGACCACCAGGACCGACCAGTGATCATCATGGTCGGACGGGACCATCAAAACGCCCTTTGCTGCCAGTTTCCGATTAAGCCGCAAGTGTTCCGCCACTTCCTGGACGGTAAAATTAAGCAGATAGTCCTCGGGTAAGATGGCAAGATCAACAGGCGGTTCAGCCCCGAACACTTCGGCAACCTGTTCCCGCATCCAACGGCCGGCCTGCTGCCGGTCGGGATCGATCATTTCCGACTGATCAAGAACCTGGGCAACCCGCAGATAAAGCTCCTGAAACAGCCCACCCTTCCATGCACTCCAGGCTTTCGGGCCGGTGGCCCTGGCATCGGCGATTGACAACAGGTAAAGCATATCCAGTTGTTCGAGATCACCAATGGTCCTGGCACAATGAAAGATCACCTCTTCATCCTCAAGGTCACGGCGCTGGGCAATATGGGAGAAGAAAAGGTGGTTGCCGACCAGAAAAACCAGTTTCTTAAGCTCTGCATCCGGCAAACCCAGCCGACGGCCAACCTCGGCAGAGATCTCCGCCCCGAGCTGGTCATGATCACCACCCCGGCCTTTGCCGATGTCATGCAGGAGGCCGGCCAGGTAGAGAATGGCCGGATTCGGCAACCTGGAAAATATTTTCTCCTGCTCATCGCTCAATCCGGCCAGCTCCTGAACGGTCTGAAGCAAATGCCGGTCAACGGTATAGATATGAAAGACGTCATGCTGGGCCAGAGACTCCAGCGGCGCCATCTCAGGGATATAGGCGGTGAGGAAGCCGGTTTCCAGCATGGCAGCGAAGACCGGCAGAGGGTTGCCACTGCCGATAGCATCAAAAAAAGCCCCGGCCACCCGCCGGGAACGGCGGAAATCATCATCCACCAGCCCGAGGTTGGAGGAGACAGCCTGGCGACTCCGGAAATGGATCGGCAACCCGGTTCTGGCGGCCTGGGCAAAGAGTTTCATTAAGAGGAGCGGTTTAGCGGCCAGTAGTTCCGAGCCGGCCAGGTGAACGCGACCATTGATCACCTCGAGCCCTTCTTCCAGGACCCTGTTGTCCCTGACCTTCCGGGTAGAACCGACGACCTCGTCGAGATGCTCGAAGAACAGATCGGCCGCGACCGCGACCGTTTCAAGATAGCCATACACCTCCTGCATGAATATCTCGACCGCCAGGATGCTCTTGCTGTCTTTATAGCCA
>CBDVDF010000390.1:0-2456 GCA_965372675.1 uncultured Desulfobacterales bacterium | reverse complement strand
GTTATTGAAAAAAGGGAATTTGAGCATTGCTGTTAACGATCCGCCCTTATGATTTTTGATGGTGTTCTCTAATACAGGTAATCATCGTTTTTTTCAATAGAGGAAAAATTCACGCCGAAGCTGATCGAACCCGTCAATATCCTGCCGCCAGCCATCTTCCAGTTCAGCTGGCTTTGCCCCGGACTGCAGGGATTCGCGCACCCCCCTGTTGCCGAGGATCATATCGATCGGCATCTTGTCATCTTCGTACTCATAAGGTGGGTCCTTGTAACCGAACTGATCGCTATAAAGCTCCAGCAGCCCCGCCATCAGGGCCAGAGAGGTCCGGTAGGGCTGGAAAAGACGGCGGTCGGTTACCTGGAGATGAAAACCGTTACAGAGAAGACCCTGGTATTTATTGCTGGTCGGTTCGAAGGCAACCGGTCTAAGCAGGCAACCGGCCAGGTCTTCCTGGTCCAAGGCGGCCAGCAAGCGATCATGTTCTAGGTAAGGGGCGCCGAACAGTTCGAACGGCAGGCAGGTGCCACGCCCTTCCGAGACGGTGGTCCCCTCCCAGATAACCTGACCGGGATATACCAAGGCCGTAGCCCAGGTCGGCATATTAGGAGAAGGGAACACCCAGGGCAGGCCGGTATCATCAAAATACATCCAGCGTTGCCAGCCTTCCATACAGATAACTTCAAGATCGGCATTGATGCCGAAATGATCATTAAAGAGACGGGCCATTTCACCAATGGTCAGACCATGCCGCATCGGAATCGGAAACAGGCCGACAAAAGAACGGCAATCATCTTCGACCAGATTACCTTCCAACTGCTCGCCGCCAATGGGATTAGGCCGGTCGAGGACAACCACCTTCTTGCCGAATTGGGCGGCTGCCTCAAGGCAATAGGCTACTGTATGGATGAATGTATAGACCCTGGTACCAACGTCCTGCAGGTCGATGAGCAGCACATCGAGGTGATCGAACATCTCGCCAGTCGGCTTTCTCGTCTCACCATAGAGGCTGAAGAGAGGCAGGCCGGTGAGCCGATCAGTCATATGGGATGACTCGATCATATTGTCTTGCTTATCGGCAAAAAAACCGTGCTGAGGGGAAAAAAGACATTTGAGCTGGCCCGGCAGGACTGCGTTGACGATATCACGGCTGTGCAGAAAATTATGGTCGGTAGAACCCTGATTACAAAGGAGGCCAAGCCTTTTGCCCTGCAGCCAGTCAGGGGGAGCAGCAGCAAGTGACTCAATTCCGGTTTTGATCATTTATCAAACCTTTTTTACAGGTAAGATCTTCATCTCAAACAGACCTTCCCCTTGTATGGTAACGAGAAAGGCTATTTTTAAACAATAAACAACTAAAAGTAAACCGGGCCTTTTTTGATGAATGTCACGATCAACTCCGTTATTGTATGCCACTCCATCTCAAAAAAGACAGATAAAGGAACTCTGGATGAAGATAGCGATAAGCGGTAAAGGCGGCGTCGGCAAAACAACCATAATGGCCCTGATCGCCGAACAACTTAAACGCGACGGCAACGAGGTGCTGATCATCGATGCCGACCCCAGTCCGCACATGGCCCAGACCATCGGCATCAAAGATCCTGCTGCCATCGTGCCGATCGCCGAAATGAAGACCATGCTGATCGAAAGGTCCGGGAAGACCGAGGGTTCACCTTTTTACAACATCAACCCGCAAGTTGATGACCTGCTGAGCCGGTATATGATCGAAGAGAACGGCCTGAGACTGATGGTCCTGGGAGCCATCGAGACCGGCGACAAGGGCTGCGCCTGTCCGGAGAGTACGATCCTGAAGAGGATGCTTACCAAACTGCTCCTCGCCCCTTGCCAATATGCCCTGCTCGACATGGAGGCAGGGGTTGAACATCTGGGCCGGGGCACGATTGCCGGGGTTGATCACCTGCTGACCGTGGTCATTCCATCCAAGTCCAGCGTCAGAACCGCGCTTAAGGTAAAAAAGCTGGCCGGGGATGTCGGGATCAACTCGATCCACTTCGTCGGCAATCGGGTAGTCGACAAAGATGATGAAGATTTTCTGAGTAAGGAACTTGGCGAAGAGCCGATCGCTTTTTTCCCGGACTACCCGGCGATCAGCAAATCGGAACGCCAGGGTCAACCGGTCACTGAATTGCTCGATCAGGTCCAGGACCAGGTCAAGAGACTCTTGGCAGCTCTAAAATAAACACTAACAATATCAAGTAGATATACAATGGCAAAGATAACCAGCTCCATTAGCGACGGGATAACGATCAGAAAAGCGGAAGGAATCCTGACCGCAGCGGAGATCATCGCCGCGATCGAGAAACACTCCCCTTCCCTTTCAACCAGTATGGTCATCTGGGACTTCACCAACGCCTGCGCCAGAGACATTTCCTCCTCTGACCTCAAGAAGATAGCCTGGACCGCCAACGAAAATAATTCTCATCGACCGGCGAGCGACA
>CBDVDF010000389.1:0-2465 GCA_965372675.1 uncultured Desulfobacterales bacterium | reverse complement strand
AAAAAACGGCTCTATATTCACATGGGCAGGGTCAGGAGTCCTGACATCCTGGTGATCATTGCCGATTTCTTCAACCGGGTCAATGAGATCTCCTGGGTGCTGGTTTCCGGGATCCATGGTGAGCGGCTGGTGGTTATTTTCAGGTCTGACGGGTATAAGAAAAATGCCGGTAAACTGGCGGCCAATATATTCTCCAAGATCGGTTCGGCCGGCGGTCATCGCGAGGCCGCCAGGGCAGAGGTGCCGATCAAGAATCTTGAAATGGAGGCGCAGGACTTCACCACCAAGACCTTGATGCGGCTAGCCACTAAACACCTCAAAAAGATGGATCCCGAATGAAAATGAAGCACGGGACCCTGGCCATGGTATTGGCCGGTGGTCGGGTTGATGAACTTAATGTTCTAACCTATTACCGGCCCAAATCGGCGGTGCCGTTCGGCGGTTTCGCCAGGATCATTGATTTTCCTCTCAGCAACCTGATGAATTCCGGACTGGAAAGGGTTGCCATTCTCAGTCAGTACCGTAACTACTCCCTGATCAATCATATTGGCTCTGGTGCCTCCTGGGACATGATCGGCCGCAACCGCGGGGTTTCCATCCTGCCGCCTTTCAAGGGCTCGGAGAGATCGAGCTGGTACCGGGGTACGGCCGATGCGGTTGCCCAGAACCTGGATTTTATCAGGTATCATCAGCCGGAAGTGATCCTGATCCTCTCCGGTGATCATGTCTACAATATGGATTACCGGGAGATCATTGATTATCACCGAAAGATGAACGCTGATCTTACTCTGGGTTGCCTGCAGGTGGAGATGGACAAGGCGCATCGTTTCGGGGTGGCCGAGATCGATGGACCGGCAGACAGTATCGGCGGGCGGATCCTTCGCTACAGCGAAAAGCCGTTGGAGCCTGAATATAACTGGGCCTCGATGACCATCTATTGTTTTCGGCCCCAGGCCCTTTATGACTTGTTGGCTACCACTGTTACCGATGATCTTGAGAGTGATATTGAATTCGGTCGGGATATTATCCCTTTGATGATCCGCAAGGGCATGGACGTGTACGGCTTCAGGTTCTCTGATTACTGGGGTTACACCAGAACCGTAGAGGAGTACTGGCAGACCAGCATGGATCTGCTTGGCCCGGAGCCTCTACTGAGGATGGACGAGTGGGGGATCAGGACCAATCTGGAACATCGGGCCATTCGGGATTATCAGCCGCTGAAAGTGGGATCGCGGGCCGAAATAAAGGACAGCTTGATCTATAACGGTTGCACTATTGACGGACTGGTCGAGAGGTCCATCCTTTTCCCGGGAGTCAAGGTGGGACGGGGGGCTGTGGTCAGGGACTCGATCATCTTCTTTGACAACCAGATCGGCGAAGAAGTTCAGATCGGTAAAACCATCAGTGATGTCAATGTGGTTTATGGCAATGGCTGCCGGGTCGGTTCTGTTGAGACAGAAGGAGCCTTGCCGACGGTAGTGGGCTGGAGTAACGAGATCCCTGCCGATGGGGAAATAGGCCAGAATTGCACATTGTACCCGCATATTGAGCCAAAACGTCTGCAGGGACAGATCAAAGCTGGGGAGGTCGTTAAATGACGATCTCCACTGCTTCCGATCAGGATAAATCAGTTGTTCTGCTGCTGGCCGGTGGTGTTGGCAGTCGGCTTAACCTCCTGGTCCAGACCCGGGCCAAACCGGCAGTGCCTTTCGGGGGGTTGTACCGGGTAATTGATTTCAGTCTCAGTAATGTGATGAATTCCGATCTGAATAATGTCGGGGTCCTGACCCAGTATAAACCTCTCTCCCTGATGCGTCATCTCGGCACCGGCGAAGCCTGGGATTTTACCGGGCGGAGCCGGGGGATCAAAATCCTGCCGCCCCGTACTGGTTCCAGTGATTCCGACTGGTATAAAGGAACGGCCGACGCGGTTCGCCAGAACATTGATTTCCTCCAGGCCCATCCTTCCCGTGAGGTGGTTATACTTTCCGGTGACCATATCTACCAGATGGATCTGAAGAAGATGATCGATTTCCATCGCTACAAGCAGGCGGATGTTACTGTTGCGATGATGGAAGTGGCGATGGAGCAGATCCACCAGTTCGGGACCGGGATCACCGATGATGACGGCCGGATAGTCGAATGGGAAGAAAAACCGGAGCACCCCAGGACTAATCTGGCCTCGATGGGCATATACGTTTTTGATACTGAATATCTCCTCGACACTTTGTCTGAAGATCGCCTGGAGATAGATTTCGGCATGCATATAGTTCCCCGTGCCATAGAACAGCATAATGTTTTTGCCTACCCTTTCAGCGGTTACTGGCGGGATGTCGGCACGATCCAGTCTTTCTGGGAAGCCAATATGGACATTATTCGCCAAGATTCGGGAATATCTCCCGAAGCCTGGGGGATAAGGTCAAACCCCGACACAGACGGTGGCGCGGCCGACCGTTGTCCGGCAA
>CBDVDF010000388.1:0-2468 GCA_965372675.1 uncultured Desulfobacterales bacterium | reverse complement strand
ATAGGCCGTGAGCTTACCAAGACTTAGCTCCCAGGTCGTAGAGGTGAGAGCATCAAGAAAAGTCCGGTCATGGGAGATGATCGCCAGGCTACCGTTGTATCCGGACAGGAAGTCCTCAAGCCAGGTCAGTGATTCAATGTCCAGATGATTGGTCGGTTCGTCAAGAAGCATGAAGTCGGGCTGGGCCAGTAACTGTTTGGCCAGCATCAACCGCATGATCCAGCCGCCGCTGAAGGTGTTGCATTTCCGGTCCATGTCCGAAACTGAAAAACCGAGGCCGTGCAGCACTTTCTCGATCCGGGACTTCATGCTGAATAGATCGGCCTGGTCAAGACGGATCTGCAGTTCGCCCTGTCTTTCCAGCAGGGCTGAGATCTCTGCCGAATCCGGAGCACAGGCGGCCAGTTCATGGTTGATCCGATCAAGATCGTCTTGCAGTTTCAGGACGTCGCCAAATGATGATTCGGCTTCCTGGTATATGGTCCGATCCGCCGGCAGAGAGGCGATTTCCTGGGGAAGGTAGCCGACAGTGGCATATTTTGACTTTGTTATCACCCCAAAGTCAGTCTCTACTGAGCCATGGATCATTTTCAGCAAGGTCGATTTGCCGGTGCCGTTCACTCCGACCAGACCGATCCTGTCCTGATTGTTGATCCTGGCGGAGACATCCTTGAAGATGTGCTTCCGTCCGTACTGCAGGCTTAACTTGTTTATCGTGATCATTGGGTATTATAGTAAGTGATTGTGTCCTGAAAAGAAGCTGCAATCAATACCATAGTTTTAACCGGTAAGCTACTCTTCCGGTAACTTCAGGCGGGGGGCAGGGCATTAATAGATCGTAAAACTATCGGGGGCAAGAATGAGAGAGCGAGGCAAGGTTTTTGTCTGTGAATATACCAGTTGGCAGGACAGCGTAGATCTTCTGCTTGACCAGGCCGGTCTGCCGGAGGCGATCGGCGACAGCAGCCTGGTCCTTATCAAACCGAACCTGGTGGAGCCCCTTGATCCGCCTATAACCACCCCGGTCGGTTTGGTCGAGGCTATTGTCAGGTATCTGCAGGACCGGGTTCCGGGTGTCAAGCTGATCGTCGGTGAAGGCAGCGGTGCAAAAAATTACGATACATTTCATTCCTTAAGAGTACTTGGCTATGAGGAGATGGCCAGCCGGTGCGGTATCGATCTTCTTGATCTTAATGTCGAGCCTTTGCGGTCTTTAAAGAGGGAGGATTGCAAGCGCTGGCCGGAGATGCATCTGCCGACTATCGTTATGGACTCATTCCTTCTTTCGGTCCCGGTTCTCAAAGCCCATAGCCTGGCCAGCGTAACCCTGACTATGAAGAACATGATGGGCTGTGCGCCGCCGTCACATTATCAGCGCAGTGGACATTGGAAAAAGGCCGCCTTTCACGATAATGTCCAGGACGCGGTTCTGGACCTGAACCGTTACCGCACCCCTGACTTTACCGTACTGGACGCAACGGTAGGCATGCAGAAAGCCCACCTCTGGGGACCGACCTGTGAGCCTCCGCACCGGAAACTGGCGGCCGGCTATGACCCGGTGGCGATAGATGCCTATGGTGCTGGTTTGCTGGGTCGGCAATGGCAGCAGATAGGCCACCTAGCCAATGCCCATGGAGAACTTGGCTTGGCTGAGCCTCTTGAGATCGTTAGCGTGGACTGATCATTCACTCAGCAAGGTTTATTTAGTAGAGATTCCGAAGTTTATCATATCGGACTTGTCCGATTGATCTCGTCTACCTGTTCGTTCAGGGTCCAGAAGTCGTAAATGATCCCGATCAGGAACAGGCCGCCGGTCAGGAGATATATAAGGCCGGATAGCCACTTGCCCATATAGAATCGGTGGATGCCGAAGACTCCCAGAAAGGTGAGGAGTAGCCAGGTGACGTTGTAATCGAGAGGGCCGGAAGAGTAATTGAAATCAGCGTCCCGGTCCATGGAAGGGATCAAAAACAGGTCTACAAACCAGCCGATAAAGAAAAGGCCCAGGGTGAAAAACTAAACAACCACCGACTTAAGTCGGTGGGTTTTAAATTCGCGGACTGAAAGTCCAGCAATACCGGCGCTGCCGGTTGGTTCATTCCACGTCAAACCCGTCGTTGGGATTCTTTTCAAAGTGATGAGCCAGATAGTCCTGTATCATTTCTTTGGTTAGTTCGCCTGAGGTGACACAAAGATAGCCACGTGCCCAAAAATGTCGGCCCCAATACCGTTTTTTAAGATTGGGAAACTCGTCAAATATCTTACTGGACACTCTACCCTTTACGCGACGCATAATATCTGAGGGAGAAATGTTTGGAGGTGCTGAAACCAGGATATGCACATGATCCTTACTCACTACACCTCGCAATATATGAATATCAAATCGATCGCAGGTCTGACGAATCAGCTCTCTTACTCTCAAAGATACATCGCCATCAAGCACGTGATAGCGATACTTGGTTGCCCAA
>CBDVDF010000387.1:0-2470 GCA_965372675.1 uncultured Desulfobacterales bacterium | reverse complement strand
TCAACGACGCCGCCCTGACCTTCCAGAAAGACACCTCGGCGGCCCTGGGGTTCGTCTTCCGTAGTGGTTTCATTGGCCTTCTCCACCTGGAGGTTGTCCAGGAGAGACTGGAAAGAGAGTTTGACATACCCCTGATCCTCACCATGCCGACCGTCAGCTACCATTTCTTTCTGCAGGACGGCACCACCGAGACCGTAGACAATCCGGCCCATTTTCCGGATCCGGCCATGATAGAGAGAACAGAGGAACCTTTTATAAAGGCCTCGATCCTGATGCCGGACCGTTACATGGGACCGGTTATGAACCTCTGCATGGATAGACGGGGCGAGAACACCTCTTACCACTACCCGACCCCGGGTCGGATCGAACTTTCCTGTGAATTACCTCTGGCGGAAGTTATCTATGATTTTTATGATATGCTCAAATCAATAACCCAGGGATATGGTTCTTTTGATTATGAGTTGATCGATTATCGCCCCAGTGATCTGGTAAAACTTGATATATTGGTCAATGGTGAGAAGGTTGACGCGTTATCACAACTGGTCCACAACGTCAACGCCAGGGCGAGAGGCCTACACTCCTGCGAGAAACTGAAAGAAGAGATCCCCCGCCAGATGTTCAAGATCGCCATCCAGGCAGCCATCGGCGGCAACATTGTTGCCAGGACCAATATCTCGGCAATGCGTAAGGATGTAACCGCAAAATGTTATGGTGGGGATATTACCAGAAAGAGGAAGTTGCTGGAGAAGCAGAAGGCCGGCAAGAAAAGAATGAAAACCGTCGGAAACGTCGATATCCCCCAGAAAGCCTTTCTGGCCGTCCTTAAATCGGACCAATAACAGGGACACGAAAAGGTGCTATATGAAACTCTTTTTAATCGCCACAGCTATGACTTTGATGATCTCCCTGAGTTCCTCCCCGGTGCAGGCCGAAGAGGAGTGTCTTGAACTACTGGAGCAGCAATGCACCAGTTGCCATTACAACACCAGGATATGCAAAAAGCTGGAAAAGAAGAACAAGCGGGCCTGGAAGAAAACCGTGAAAAGAATGCTCCGCTACGGCCTGAAGATGGACAAGCAGGAACAAGAGAAGAGCGTCGACTGCCTGCTGGCCATGAAAGAAGACCCCGGCCCGTTCTGTAAATAAACAGCAACAGGATCAGGAAATAGTCAGCCCGGGACAGACATGGTGCGATGCGCCGCCACCCTTGCTGGCCATGATATCATCGATCTCATTCATACTCAGCGATTGGTGCTTGTTGAGGACAGAGACGATACAGTCCCCGCAGACATTCAAGGTGCTGCGATAATCATCAAAGGCCGTAACCGCTTCCCAACACGGCTTGCCGGAACTTTCTGCCAGTTTGAGAACCTTGCATTCGTCCTGTCGGCCACAACCAATAATCTGCCAGCACACCGGCTTACTCTGAACTGAATCCATCAAAGACTCCTGACCTCCCCCGAGTTCACAGCGTCGACCGGTTGCCCTTACTCAACCGACCACGTCTTCCATCTCCGTCCAAAAAGATACAATATACCTGCTGTATTTATCCGGTCAAGAAATATTGAGATAGCGATCAAGGGCGGTCAGCAGATCGGCCATCCCCGCACCGGTCCTGGCGGAGAATATCACCCTCTCATCCTTGTGCACCCCGAAACCGGCATCAAGGACGGCCGCCTGTTTGAACTGCTGGTTTCGTGACAGCTTGTCGGCCTTGGTGTAGACCATCAACAGGGGCAAGCCGATCATCTGCAACCAGACAACCAGTTCCCGATCCTGTTCCTTGACGCCGTGCCGAAGATCAACGATCACCACCACACAGTGGAGAGCTTCACGCCTTTCCAGATAACTGGATATCATACCCTGCCAGTCATTCTTGACCTTTTTGGGCACCTTGGCGAAACCATATCCGGGCAGGTCAACGAGATAAAGGCTGTCTTCAACCAGGAAAAAATTCAGGCTCTGGGTTTTGCCCGGCTTGGAACTTACTTTCACCATCCCCCGGCGGTTGATCAGTTTATTGATCAGGCTTGACTTGCCGACATTAGAGCGACCGGCAAAAGCAATTTCCGGATAGTCCGGTGGTGGTAGCTGGCTGTTATTGAAGACACTTTTAATGAATTCAACCTGGCAGGACTTGCCAAGTTGATCTACGGCAGAAAAGGAATCAGACATTTAGGGGCCTCATAACACTTTGTTGTCTCTTAGGGTGGAATATACCCCGCGACTTTGAGTATACCCCAGCAGCGCTGGATGTAGCGCCCCTAAGAACCCAGAAGCCAGGAGTCAGTATTCAGAATCAAAGGAACAACACTTAATACTCTCTGGAAAAATATCTTCTGCTCCTGAATTCTGAATTCCTGTCTTTATTCAGATCACTTTGTTCAGGGCGTACTCAACAATCCCCTCGGCGCCGGCTTTAAGCAGCTCCGGGACCAGATCCCGCACCTGGTGTTCGGAGATGACCGTT
>CBDVDF010000386.1:0-2476 GCA_965372675.1 uncultured Desulfobacterales bacterium | reverse complement strand
GGCCTCCCTTTAATTCGAGCTGTCTGTTGTCTGGTCAAATTTTAGACCGCCACCCCTCCAAGGGTGAAGGGAGGAGATTTTTACGCCACAGCCCTCAGTTGCGGAGTGAAGGGATGACAGTCTAAAAAACCTTAGAAGGCAAAACTGGCCGAGACCCCGCCGAACAGATGGTCGTCTTCAGCATCGACACTGCCTCCGGCGATCAGCAACTCCGAGTCGCTGGTCAGGGCGAACGAATAGTAAAGTTCGGGTGTTACCGAAACATAATCATTGATCGTAAAGGACATCGAGGCGCTGATCAGGGCGTCGTGGAATTCGCTGTAATTGGCGTCATCATCCAGAAAGCCAACCTGGGCGCCGAGGTCCAGGGCCATTCCGTCCGCTACCGGCACAGAGTGGCTGATCCCCAGGGTAACGTAGTAGCCCGGGTAGCTGTCGATGTCGTTGTAGAAGGTCAGGGTTGGGGCCAGCAGTGCATCAATGTTTACTGAAAGATAGATCTCCTCGGTTTCGTCGGCGCCATCGACATTATAGTAGATCCAGCCAACCCCATAGCCGATCTTGCCGTAGGAGCCGTCATAGGAAATGGTCAAATCGGTTTCATTCCAGTTCTTGCTGTCGGTGCCAACCTCATTGGTATCAAGGTTGCCCCAGAAATTTACCCCGAAGCCTTTGTAGGCGACCGTCATTGAGGGCTGGATGACCACACTGCTGTCACTGAAGGCGAACCCCCGCCAGACGTACTGGCTGTAAATGCCGGTGCTAAAATCCGCTTCCGGTTTGTCCTCGGCCAGAACGGTGCTGGGGATAATGGCGCTAAGGCCCAGGGCCATCAGGCCGGTCATTATTAATGTTCTTGTGCTCTCTCTCATGACTTACTCCTTTAGTTGTATGGTTTTCTTATAGTTAGATGAATCACTTGGTTATCTGAAAATCGTTATAGGCATGGCCACCATGCTCACTGATATCGACGCCCATTATTTCTTCCTCTTCTGAAACCCGCAGACCGATGGTCATGTCGATCAGTTTGAAGAGAATGAAGGCGGCCCCGAAGGCCCAGATGAAGGCGGCAATGATGCCGGTCAACTGGGTGGTAATGATCGCCATGGTCACTCCTCCCATATTGAACAGCCCTGCAGCCAGGGTGCCCCAGGCGCCGCAAATGCCATGGACCGAGACAGCACCGACAGGATCGTCAACCTTGATCCGGTCGAAGAACATTACCGAGAGCACGACCAGGATTCCGGAGATCAGGCCGATTAATATGGAGCTGGTCGGGCTGACGTTGGCACAGCCGGCGGTAATCCCGACCAGGCCTGCGAGGGCGCCGTTAAGGCTCATGCCGATCTCCGGTTTTTTGAAGATGAACCACGAGGTCAGCATGGCGGCAACTGAGCCGGCGGCAGCAGAAAGATTGGTGTTAACGAAGATCATCGCAATATCGGTGATGCCGGCGGTGGTCGAACCGGGATTGAAGCCGAACCAACCGAGCCAGAGGATGAAAACACCGATGGCGGCCATCGGAATATTGTGGCCGGGGATGGCGTTGACTTTGCCTGTTTTTGAATACTTGCCGATCCTGGGACCGAGAACTATGGCGCCGGCAAGGGCGGCCCAGCCACCGACGGAATGGACTACGGTGGAGCCGGCGAAGTCGATAAAACCTTTGGCTTCAAGCCAGCCGCTGCCGTTGAAGAGACTGCCCCAGGCCCAGCTACCGAATACCGGATAGATGAAGGCGCAGAGAACCGCGCTGTAGAGCAGGTAGCCGGCAAATTTGGTCCGTTCCGCCATGGCGCCTGAGACGATGGTCGCAGCGGTAGCGGCGAATACGCACTGGAACATCCAGAAAGCCAGGACCCAGGGATCGCCTCCGACCTTAAAATCACTCAGGAAAAAACCGGTCGTTCCGAACCAGCCGGTATTGCTGGTCCCGAACATCAGGCCGAAACCGATCGCCCAGAAGAACAGGGAGCCCATCGAGAAGTCCATCAGGTTCTTCATCATGATATTGACCGCGCTCTTGGCCCGGGTGAAACCACTTTCCACCATGGCAAAGCCGGCCTGCATAAAAAAGACCAGGGCTGCTGCGATCAGGGTCCAGACGTAATCAAGATTGGTCTGGACCGCCGCTACTGCGTCGGCATTGGTTGCTATGGTCGGGGCAGCGTCTTCACCGGCCCCGGCGACGGCCGGGACCAGTAATGCTGCTATCAATAATATCTTGCTAAACATTGTTCTTCCTCCTGCGGTAAATCATCAATAATTGTAAGTGGTTACCAGGTTAGATCGCCTCTTTGTCCCGTTCTCCGGTTCTGACCCTGCAGACACTGTTGATCGGTAGCACAAAGATCTTGCCGTCTCCGATCTTGCCGGTGTTGACTGAGGTGATAATGGTCTCGACAATCTTGTCGACCATGTCGCCTGTAGTGACGATCTCGACCTTAACCTTGGGAATGAAATCAACCTCGTACTC
>CBDVDF010000385.1:0-2480 GCA_965372675.1 uncultured Desulfobacterales bacterium | reverse complement strand
CACATCTGTATCTACCAGACCGTCCTGGGTGCCCTGAAGGCCGGCTACAGGGTCTGGGTCCCTGCCGATGCTGTTTCGTCGAGGGCGGTGCTTAACCATGAAAATGGTCTGGCCAGGATCAGGGAAATCGGGGCGACGGTAGGCAATTCCGAGATGATCATCTATGATCTGCTGCACCGGGCCGGTACCGCGGAATTCAAGGAACTGCTGCCTTATCTCAAGTAGGCGGGGTTTCTGTGCCGATATAAAGAAAAAGGCTGGTCGATTGACCAGCCTTTTGTTATTTCTGGAGGCGGCGATCGGAGTCGAACCGATGAATAAAGGTTTTGCAGACCTCTGCCTTAGCCACTTGGCTACGCCGCCCTGGTATTGAGTAAAGCGGCCCAATTTTAAACATAGTTTGTCGGTTTTGACAAGAAGAAATATCTATTGAAGACCGAGGTGTGATAATCCTCGGGCGGGCGACCCAAAAACACCGGTGCAGAGGTTTGCCGGGGAGACGGAGAAAGATGGCAGAGAAGTTGAGTTCACTTATCGACAGCAACAGGGACCGGTTGGCAGAGCTTGAGGAACTACTTGGCTACTCTTTTAATGAGATCGGCCTCCTTCTGCAGTCCCTTATTCACCGCTCGTATGCTTTTGAGTATGACGGGCGCCAGGAGAGTGACAACGAGAGACTTGAGTTTCTGGGTGATGCGGTCCTTGATCTGACCATAGGGTATGCCCTTTTCACCAACTATCCCGAGATGCGGGAAGGAGATCTGACCCGATTACGGGCCATGCTGGTCAATGAAAGTCATCTGGCCGAGATGGCCGGCAAGGTTTCGCTCGGCCGCTTTCTTTTTCTCGGTAAGGGCGAAGATTCTACCGATGGGCGCCGCAAACCGTCGATCCTCTCCTGTGCTTATGAAGCGGTGGTCGGAGCCATTTTTCATGACGGTGGCTACTTGGCGGTGGCCGCCTTTGTCGAAAGACATTTTGTCTCCTGCCTTGATGAGCAGCGGGCTAAAATGCACCTGGCCGATGCCAAAAGCAGGCTGCAGGAGCTGACACAGGAGAGATATAACCAGGCTCCGTCCTATATTCTCGAGGATGAGGAGGGGCCGGACCATCGAAAGATCTTTATGGTCTCGGTCCGTTTTAGGGACAGGGTCCTGGGTCACGGCCGGGCAACGAGCAAAAAGGAAGCAGAACAGCAGGCGGCGGCCGAGGCCCTCCTGAAGATCGATGATCCGGATACCCTGGCCGGGATCTGAGGCCAAACCCGATGCCCCGTCCTTTTATCATTCCTTTTTTTATCGCCCATCAGGGTTGCCCGCACCTTTGTTCCTTCTGTGATCAGCATGCGATCACCGGTGGTGAAGGGGCCAGCACTGGCACCAGTCGTGAGGAGATCATGGCCGGAATCCGGGCCGGTCTTGAACGGCCGCATCGCCAGGATCGGCGGGGAATCCAGGTCGCCTTTTACGGTGGGAGTTTCACCGGCCTGCCCTTGGGGAAACAGCAGGAACTTCTCAGTGCGGTGCAACCCTTCCTGGCCAGTGGTGAAGTGGACGGGATCCGGCTGTCCACTCGGCCGGATTATATCAGCGGCGAGATTGTCTCCTTTCTGAAGTCCTCCGGAGTCACCATTGTTGAACTCGGGGTCCAGTCGATGAACGCTCAGGTGCTTGTTGCCAGTGGCCGGGGCCATACAGTCGCAGACTCTGAGCGGGCGATAGGCCTTCTTCAGGAAGGCGGGCTGACGGTCGGGGTCCAGTTGATGATCGGCTTGCCAGGTGAGGGTACCGGCTCTGTCTTGCGGGGTGCGGAGCGGTTGGCCGCTCTAAGACCGGACCTGGCCCGGATTTATCCGGTTGTGGTCCTGAGAGGCAGCAGATTGGCGAATGATCTGCAGGCCGGCAGCTATCGGCCTCTTTGCCTGCCAAAAGCGGTGGCTCTGAGCGGCAGGGTTAAGGAGATATTTGATGATGCTGGGATCAGGGTGATCAGGAGCGGTTTGCAGGATACGGATAGTTTGCAGGAGAGTATCGTCGCCGGGCCATTCCATCCGGCTTTCGGAGAAATGGTCCTCTCCAGAAACCTGTTTCGCAAAGTAGTGGAAGTTTTGAGTGGAGCTAGGAATGGTCGCCCAGGCCGATTACGGTTGTCTAGCTTCGATCAGTCGGTAATGCGGGGCCCGGGAAACCGGAACCTGCGCCGCCTGGAGAGGCGGGGCTTGCTGGATGGGATCGAGCTGGTCTTTGATCCTGATCTGCCCCGTAATTCGGTGGTGTTGGAATAAAAGTACTTCGTACTTTGAGTGCCTAAAGTACTTAAAGTTATAAGTGCCTAAAGTTGTGGATGTTACGGTTAAAAAAGGTTCCCGGTTCCTGGTTCAGGGTTCAGAGGTTAAAAAAATAACTGAAATAACAAATACAACTAGTATCTTTAAGTACGAAAATAGCATCTTTCAGTTCGAATCTCTTAATTTTAAGTTA
>CBDVDF010000384.1:0-2491 GCA_965372675.1 uncultured Desulfobacterales bacterium | reverse complement strand
ATGGGGAGCCGACGCTTCCGACAAACACTGAACAGCTTTCGGGTCTGCGTCTCGACGCCCTTCCGATTGTCCAGGAGCATCAGTGCACTGTCCGCGGCCATCAGCGCCCGGTAGGTGTCTTCCGAGAAGTCCTGGTGACCGGGGGTGTCGAGGAGGTTGATCTCATAATCCCGGTAATTGAATTTCATTACCGATGAGGTAACCGAGATGCCGCGTTCCTTCTCAATCGCCATCCAGTCGCTGACCGCGTGGTTGGAATTCTTTCGGGACTTGACTGCGCCGGCCATCTGGATGGCGCCGCCGAACAGCAGCAGCTTTTCGGTAAGGGTGGTTTTGCCGGCATCCGGATGGCTGATGATGCCGAAGGTCCGGCGCCGCTGTACTTCTTTTTTGATCCTGGAGCTCATTTACTGCCTGTATAATGGCACCGACGCATTCGCGAGGGTTTATTCCTGTTACGATTAACTTCCGGCCTGCTTATCAGGTCAGCGGGCCTCTTCTATACACTATTCATCTCCAGCGGACAACAAAATAAACCTCACTCGTTCAAAGATTTACCGAGAAAAGCGATTGCTTATTGAAGTTGAATCCCTTAGCTTGTCCGGTGTTGAATGGCTGGGCCCGTATCCTGGGCAATAATGAATGAAGATTGATGAATAAATAATGAGTGACGATAAGAAAGAAGCAAACGATCAAGAGCAGTGTCAGCGTTGCGGAACCTGTTGTCGACAGGGTGGTCCAGCCCTCCATGACGAGGACCGGGCCTTGTTGGCAAACGGGGTGCTGACAACGGTAGAACTGGTCACGGTCAGGGCCGGTGAACCGGCCCATGATCCTTTGCAGGACAAAGTAGTACCGGCCGCGGCCGAATTTATCAAGATCAAGGGGCAGGGCGGATCCTGGAGTTGCAGGTTCTTTGAAGCGGAGGCCAACAGCTGCCGGATCTATCGGCAGCGTCCGCTGGAATGTAACCTGCTGTTCTGTCGGGATACCGCGCCGCTTGCGGAGGTGATCGGTAAAGATCTGCTGAGCCGTAAAGATCTGCTTGCCGAGGATGATCCGGTCCTGCTTCTGATCGATCGCCTTGAAGAAGAGTGCCCCTGTAAACGGGTCAACGAACTGCTGGTCGAGACTATCTCAGCCGATGAACAGATCAAGCAATTGACCAGCCTGGTGCGCCGCGATCTGGCGATCAGGCAGGCCTTTATCAATCATTTTCCTGATCGTCAAAGTGAAGAGCTATTCCTCTTCGGCCGACCGCTCTTTCTGGTCCTGGCCCCGTATGGCTTTCAGTTGGTCGAAAGTGACGGTGGCTTGAACCTGGAGATCGTCTAAAACTAAGTGCCTAAAGTGATCTAAAGTACTTAAAGTGCCTAAAGTTATAAGCAGCCATTATAACCGTAACCACCATTCAACTTTAGGCACTTATAACTTTAAGTACTTTAGGCACTTCAGCCTGCCCTGTCCGCAAACCCTTTTAACCTTGACCTTTCGGTCATTATCCCTTTATATTTCAGGGTTTACAGCGAGATAAGACAACACTTCACGGAAAAACCGTTATGCAAGGCAAATTCAAAAGGGAAATGATCGGCAATGAGGGGATGGTGATCCTGGACACCGCCCGTCGTCTGATCCGCCGTAATGCCGTCGAAAACCTGATGAAACTGCTCAAGAAGACCCATCCGGCCGACATTGCCTGGGTTTTCCGCCATTTCAATCCCTCAGAACGGAAATTCGTTTTTAACATTGTTGCCCAGACCCCGGCGGTTGGCGAGTTCCTCAGTGAACTGGACCAGGCTATTATGCTTGAACTGGTCGAGGATCTGACCCCCCAGTTCATGGTTAGCATTATCAAGGAGATGGCCTCCGATGATGCGGCCGATATCCTTGAAGATCTACCGCAGGATTTTGCCGATGAAACCCGTCGGTTGATGGGGAGTGAGGAGCGCCAGGAGGTCGATGAACTCCTCCAGTATCCTCCTGATACCGCTGGTGGTTTGATGTCACCGGATTTCATGGCCCTCGACGAGGAGCTCAGTGTCGGTGATGCTATCCATAAGGTGCAGGAGCGCAGTGAAGAGATGGAAATGTCCTTCTATCTCTATATAACCCACGGCGACGAGGAGCAGCTTGCCGGGGTTGTTTCCCTGCGCGAATTACTGATGCATCCGCCTTACCGTCTGTTGAGAAACATCATGAACTCCAATGTTATGGCGGTGACCACCGATACAGATCAGGGTGAGGTCGCCCATATCGTCGCCCAGTACAACCTGCTGGCCATTCCGGTTGTCGACCCGGCCTATAATCTGGTTGGTATTGTTACGGTTGACGACGTTATCGACGTAATCCGTGAGGAGGCCACCGAAGAATTTCTGCAGATGGCCGGTGCCGGTAAGGATCGGGAGATCCTGCTCAAATCGACTATCGACAACGCCATGACCCGGGCGCCCTGGTTGTTCGCCAGCTGGGTCGGTGGAGTTGTGGCTGTGCT
>CBDVDF010000383.1:0-2491 GCA_965372675.1 uncultured Desulfobacterales bacterium | reverse complement strand
ACAACCATGAAACACCTGCTGACTTTCATCCTGGCCTGCTGCTTGCCGGCTTCTACACAGTTCAGGGTCTTGGCGCACCTGCCCAAACCATCATGGGCGATCTCATGATTGTCGATGGCATGGCAGCCTTCGAGGCCGCATGTCCTTTCTACTACCCTTAAGTCTCCGGGATTATTGATGATCCCCTTGTGGGCGTTTTCTTTGTCGATGGCCAGAGGGTCGCCAAGGTGGCAGACGGCGCAGCCCATTACCCTGGTGTCGTGGGCGATGTCAAGTCTCTCCTGCTGATGACAGGAAAGACACATGTCGATCCGGCCGTCGGTCAACTGGTAGAGCTGGTCCGGACGTTTAGTCAGGTTTTCTTTGATGACCAGGCTGAAGACGACCAGCAGGGCGAGGAGCAGGGTCAGGCGGGGCGACATCAACTACCTTCCTGGTAATTTTCGGCGGTTGGATAGCGACGGCCATAGCCAAAGGCCTTGCTGGTGACTTTCAGTCCCAGGGGGGCCTGTTTGCGTTTATACTCGTTACGCTTTACCCGCTGGATGACATCTTCGACGGTCTGCCGCTCAAATCCGAGTTCGACTATCTCGCTAATGCTCTGGTTCATTTCCAGCCAGGCCTTGAGGATCGGATCGAGAATGTCGTATGGCGGCAGGTCGTCTTCGTCCTTCTGGTCGGGGGCCAGTTCGGCACTTGGCGCTTTGGATATGGTGCGGTTCGGGATTATTTCCTGGTTATGGTTGATATATCCGGCCAGTTCATAGACCATTTGCTTCGGTACATCGGAAATCACTGCCAGTCCACCGCTCATGTCGCCGTACAGGGTGCAGTAGCCGACCGCCATCTCTGATTTGTTGCCGGTCGAGAGCAACATGGCTCCCCGCTGATTGGACAAGGCCATCAGGATGTTGCCGCGCAGGCGGGCCTGGATATTCTGCTCGGTGACGTTGTTGTCAAGGTCTCCGAGGATCGGGTCGAGGGTCTTGAGCATGGCCTGAAAAGTGAAAGTTATCGGAATGACTTCCAGCTTCATCCCCAGGTTGGCGGCCAGGGCCCGGGCGTCATCAATGCTCTCGTCGGAGCTGTAAGGTGAAGGCAGGCTGGCGGCGGTGATATTATGGGTCCCAAGGGCCGCACAGGCTATGACCGCGGTAAGGGCGGAATCGATCCCGCCGGAGAGCCCGATGATGGCCTTGGAAAAGCCGCTTTTTTTCACATAATCTCTGGTGCCCATGATCAGGGCCTTGAAGACATCGGAGATCTCATCCTTTTCAGAGATCGATTTTGCCGATCTTTGTTTGAGCTGGTTTAGATCGATCACCAGAATATCTTCTTTGAAGCGCTCAGCAGCCTTGATTATCTGGCCATAGCTGTTTACCGCCAGGCAGCCGCCGTCAAAAAGCAGGGAGTCCTGGCCGCCGACCTGGTTGACATAGAGTAACGGTAAGCCATGTTTGGTGCTGAGGTTGGTAAAGATCTCTTGTTTGATCTCCGACTTGCCGAACCGGAAAGGTGAAGCAGCCAGGTTGACCAGCAGGTCGGGTCGGGCAGCGGCAGAGTTCATCAGCTCGGTGATTGGGTCAAGCGTGTAAAGCTGCCGCGGGGAGACATCCTTGTCATTCCAGATGTCTTCGCAGATGGTCATGATGATATTAAGCCCTTTGTAGTGGACAGGCACTGCCGGTCCGCCCGGCTCAAAATAACGGGCTTCGTCAAAAACATCGTAGGAGGGAAGCAGTTGCTTGTGGGCTCTGGCCAGAACCATGCCGTTCTCGAACAAGAGGCAGCTGTTACAGAGGGGCTTGCCGGTTTTCTCGGTGTTTTTGGTGATGGCACCGACGATGACGCCGATCCCTTTGATCTTTTTGATCAGTTGGGAGAGGGCCTGTTCATGGTCGGCAATGAACGAAGGTCTTTCCAGCAGGTCCTGGGGGGGATAACCACTTATTGCCATTTCCGGAAAAATGACCAGTTCGCAACCTTCCGAGCGGGCCCGGTCGGCGGCTTGGGCGATCTTTCCGCAATTGTGATTGAAATTGCCGATATGGGGATTTATCTGGACCAGTGCTATCTTCATGCTCAGTATTTATAGCATAGTCGCAATAAAAAATGATGGAAAAATCATCCGAGGATCTTTTTTGTCTCTCATAGAGAAAAGGTTGCCACCGGGGAAGATCGGCAATTTATAGATTGTCGGCCTTGGTTTTGGGCAATTGTAACATTTTTGCTTGCCTGAACCGGGAACTGTTACTAACTTTCTATATTACCATCTTCCGGTGAAAATCCCCGGGCGAGAGCAGTCTTTGCCCGGCCAGAAAAAGGAACAAATAATGCAGAAATACTTCGTTCTTGATACCAATGTCTTGCTTCATAATGCCGAATCTATCACCTCGTTCACCGATAATGTCGTGGTTTTGCCAATGTCGGTTATCGAAGAGCTGGATAGTTTCAAGTCGCAGAATAACGAGCTGGCCCGCAACGCCCGCCA
>CBDVDF010000382.1:0-2500 GCA_965372675.1 uncultured Desulfobacterales bacterium | reverse complement strand
TATTAAAGCCCTGTACTTCGACATTCGACATTCCTTGTTCGACATTCGATATTCAAAAAAAATCCACAGCGACAACTGCCATCTTAAAGCGAGCCATCTGAAAGACTGTAATTGCACCTTAAATTCGGGCAAATAAAAAACCGGGACTGTCTACTGACAGCCCCGGTTAGCATCTGCATTATCAAGCAAGACGATCAAAAACGTTGATCACCCTTCCTCTACGGCTATCTTCATCATCTTATCACCGATGTTCAGAGCCTTGCCCACCTCGGTGCTGATCTTCTCGACCTTGCCATTAACCGCACTGACCACCGGAGTCTGCATCTTCATGGCCTCGACCATCGCCAGCCGATCGCCGACCTTGACTTCCTGACCGACTTCGACAGTGACCTCACAGACATTGGCCTTGAAAGGGATTCTTACATCGCCGCCCTTGGCCAGATCCTCGATCTCTTCCTTGCTCAATTGGGCCTCCTGAACAGCTGAGCCCTCGATAACTTCCTTGAAAGAGTACTCGCGTTTATGATGGTCGACATTAAGGAAAACCTGCCATTCACCGTCCTCGTTCTTTTCCTTCGGGCCGATCTCGATAACATGCTCTTTACCGCTATGGTCCTTGAACTTGAGAGTTTCGCCCAGTTTGAAACCACCCCGACGCATGAAGATCGAAGGAGGCAGCACATAGACCCGACCGAATTTTTCTTCAAACTTGAAGAACTCGGCCGCATCGTTGGGATGCTGCAGGTAGGTGACCAGCTGCTGTTCGGTCGGGTCATGACCCAACCTCTTGGCAAGGGCCGCCCGTTCCTTCTCGATATCCATATCCTCGATATCGTCCATGCCGCCCTCTTCCTTGAGGATCTTCTGCCAGTCCGGCCCGAAGATCTTCTCATAGATCCACTCAGCCGGCTGATAAAAAGGGAAAGGCCCGTACTTGCCGAGCAGCAGGTTCTTCAGGTCGCCGGTGCTGTTGCTGCCGTAACGCTCACCACCGAGGACATTGTTGACCGCAGTGGTCCAGAGGATCTGGGAACCGGGGGTAACACTCCAGTAGTTGCCCAGTTCTTTTTGAACCTTGGGTAATTCGTCGTGGAGGATCTCCGGCATCTTGTCAAGGAAATCTCCCTTGACCGCCTGCTCAAAACTGCTGCCCATGGCGCCGCCGGGCAATTTATGGATCTGGACGGTCGGGGAAAAACCCTTGAACTGGGACTCGAAATATTCGTAATGCTCCCGTTCGCTCCGCAGAACTTCCGAAGTTTCAATAACTGCCTCTTCATCAATTCCAACCGGCTCGAAACCATCACCTCTGAGGTCCTGAATAACCGAAAGGATCGGTGGTGGGCCGTAATAACCGGTCATAGCATGGTCGGCGGCATCGACGATCTTGGCGCCGTTCTTCACTGCCGCCGTGATCCGGCCGACATCGTTGCCATCGGTGTTATGACCGTGATAATGGATGACGATATCCGGATATTTATCCTTGATGGCGGCAACCAGCTGGCCGATCCTGGCAGGGGTTCCCAGGCCGCCGTGGTTCTTGATGCACAAGAGGATCTCATCACCGGTCACCTCCAGGATCTCACCAACTTTCTTGACGTAATAATCATCGGTATGCTCCGGGCCGGTCGAGAAACAGATGCTCGGCTCGAGGATCTTGCCGGCCTTCTGGACCTCTTCAAATACCGCCAGCATGTTGGGAATGTGATTCATGAAATCAAAGACCCGCCAGACATCAACGTATTTGGCAAACTCCTTGACGGTCAGCCGGATGACATTCTGCGGGTAGGGTCGATAACCGAAGAGGTTGACGCCACGACAGAGGGTCTGAAACATGGTGTCGGGCATCTTTTCCCTGAGTAATTCCAGTTTCAGGAACGGGTCGACCTGCTTGCGAAGAATATCGACATGTACCGAAGCACCGCCGGTGATCTCCAGAGAGAAGAAGTTGGCTTTTTCCCTGGAAGGGGCCGCCAGCAGATCGGTATGCAGAAGGATCCGGTTCTTGAAATCCGACTGGGAGAGATCGCGGGCCGTATTGGTAATATAGTATCCATCGTTGCCCCTGATGTTCTTGAGGACTTCGCTGATACCCATACCGGTTACTATTCTTTCCATGCTGACTCCTGTAGTAATATCTGTAGTCCCGGCGGCAAACGGCTGGGCCGGGATTTATATACTAGTGCTAGATAGCGTATTTATTTTCCTGCTCGTAATGGATCTCGGCGATCAAGCGGGCCAGTTTGTTGACCTCTGAAGCCTGCTCATCATACTCGGTCAGATGCGGGTGGGTCTCAATGAACGAGGTATTGAAATCACCCGACTGGAAATCCGGATCGTTGACCACATTAAGGTAATAGGGGATCGTCGTTTTGGGACCGACAATAACATAATTATCAAGACAGCGGCGCAGTCGGTCGACCGTTTCGTTCCAACTGAAACCGAAGACCGTCAGCTTGACCAGCAGGGAATCATAATCATCGGGGATGGTGTAGCCCTG
>CBDVDF010000381.1:0-2505 GCA_965372675.1 uncultured Desulfobacterales bacterium | reverse complement strand
ACAAAGGCCTTTCGGACCAAGAGCCCAAGCGTGACAAGTGAGGGGGGCAGGCCTGGCTGAAGGCCAAGAATAAAGTAAAAGAGGCGGTATGGAAGGTTGCCCAGGAGCTGCTTGATCTTTATGCCAAGCGCCAACTCTCAACCGGCCGCCGCTTTTCGATGCCTGAC
The DNA here is from genome assembly GCA_965372675.1 of uncultured Desulfobacterales bacterium. Lineage (GTDB taxonomy): Bacteria > Desulfobacterota > Desulfobulbia > Desulfobulbales > JAGXFP01 > JAGXFP01. The sequence goes on along the minus strand of CBDVDF010000381.1, from coordinate 2,338 downwards.
GAGATGTTCCACGAACTGGAGGAATCATTCCCCTTCGATGAGACTCCCGGTCAACTAAAAGCCATCAACGACGTACTTGACGACCTGACCTCCGAGCAGGTTATGGATCGGCTGGTCTGCGGAGATGTGGGCTACGGCAAGACCGAAGTAGCCATCCGGGCGGCCTTCAAGGTTTTGACCGATGGCTACCAGGTCGCCGTTCTGGTCCCGACCACGGTCTTATCCGAACAGCATGTCGCCACCTTCCGGGAACGGCTGGATGGTTTTGCGGTCAGAGTTGAAGCCTTAAACCGCTTCCGCAGCAAGGAAGAACAGCGAAAAACCCTTGCCGGCCTGAAAGACGGTTCGGTTGATATGGTCATCGGCACCCATCGCCTCCTGTCCAAAGATATCGAATTCAGGAAACTGGGCCTGCTGATCATTGACGAAGAGCACCGCTTCGGGGTCAAGCACAAAGAGAAGATCAAAAAGATAAAGGCCGGGGTCGATGTCCTGACTCTGACCGCAACCCCTATCCCCAGAACGCTGCAGTTGTCATTACTGGGGATCAGAGACCTGTCTATAATAAGCTCACCGCCCCGCCACCGGCGTTCGGTAAAAACTTTTGTCGCCAAATTCGACGACCTGGTCATTAAAGAGGCGATCAGCCGGGAAATGCAAAGAGGCGGCCAGGTATTCATAGTCCACAACCGGGTTCATTCGATCCAGCAAATGGCCCGCCGCATCCACGACCTGAAACCGGATGTACGAATAGCCGTGGCCCATGGCCAGATGCCGGGTCGCAGCCTTGAAGAGGTAATGTTCAAATTCGTTAACAAGGAGATCGATGTCCTGATCTGTACCACCATAATCGAATCAGGCCTGGACATCCCGAATGCCAATACCATCATAATTACCAGAGCAGACCGGTTGGGACTCGCTGAAACCTACCAATTGAGAGGCCGGGTCGGACGCAGCAGTGAGCAGGCCTACGCCTATCTGCTGGTGCCGTCGTTGGAAGGCCTTTCCCGTGATGCCCAAAGACGTCTCAGAGCCCTGATGGATTACAACGAACTGGGTGGCGGTTTTAAACTGGCGATGAGCGATCTGCAGATCAGGGGCGGAGGCAATATTCTCGGGGAATCACAGAGTGGTAATATCGCCGCAGTCGGTTATGATCTTTATCTGGAGCTGCTCCAGAAAACAGTCGAAGACCTTAAACGAAAGGCTGGTAGTGACGAAGCAGAGAGCATTGACTTTGATCTGGATCCGGAGATCAATCTGCAGATCGAGGCCTTTATCCCCGACAAATATATCGCCAATACAGATCTGAGATATCTCGCCTACCGGAAGATCACCTCCTGCCACAACGAAGCGGCCCTGGCGGACATTAAAGACGAACTGCGCGACCGTTATGGGGCTCTGCCTGACGAAACCCTTAACCTGCTGGGAATCATCTCCCTGAAAGAAGATATGTACAATCTCAGAGTTAAACGGTTGGACCGGGGCAGCGACTCTCTGGTCTTCTCCTTTACGGAGTCGACCCCGCTTGATACTGCCCGACTTCTGGCAATCATCAACTCTTCAAAAGGCCTTATGAGACTTACCCCCGACAGCAAATTAGTAGCAAAGACCAAGGCGGACCAACCCCAAGCCGTAATTATTGAGGCCAGAAAAATATTGCGTAGCCTCCAGCAGGATGCTACTAAACAACCACCAGCTAAAGCTGGTGGGTTTAAGATTGCGGACTGAAAGTCCAGCTTTTAACCGGCTTAGCCGGTTTTCGTACTACATGAACCGCAGAATATCGAACAAGGAATAATGAATGATGAAGGGTGGAAGAGTTCTTAATTGAAAGTGTACCTCGGAGTATCGCTAGCGCTCCCTTACCTCTTTCGATATTCTAAATTCCTTGTTCGATATTCGATATTCAAAAAGAAGAAGCAACAGCAACAGCGGCGACTGCTAGCTGAAAGCTACTCGCCTGAAGGTGGGGGCTTAAACCTTAAACAGGAACAGTTAAATATGATCGAATCTCTTAATATATTATGCTCTCCCAAATACGACAAATACATCCTCGGACAACTGACATGCTGACCATACCTACAAGATTTTCTCTACTAGCTCTGATCCCAGCGATCTTCTTAGCCTTTCTCCTGACTGCTCCCTGCCAGGCCAAATTGATCGACAAGGTAGTTGCGGTCGTTAATGGCGAGGTAATAACCAGTATTGAACTGGAGCAGGCGGCCCAGGCGATCGTCACAAAGTTGCGACAGACCACCCCTCCCGCAAAATTGCCAGAAGCTCTGGCGAAAGCCAGGGAAGCTACCCTCGATGAACTGATCGAAGGACTGCTGAT
>CBDVDF010000380.1:0-2507 GCA_965372675.1 uncultured Desulfobacterales bacterium | reverse complement strand
GAGTGCAGTCTCTGTCACGACGAGCCGGAATGATCTACTGTTGACTTAGATAGTTTATTAGCCAAGGGGCATCCCATCGGGATGCCCCTTTTTTATTTATCAATCGACGATACTTGGGTTAGAATCAAGAGTGTCCGGTTAGATTTTTGCAGCAGCCTTTTTATTGATATTTAGAGTCCAATGTTAGTCATTCCGGCATGCCCCTAGCCGGAGGTAGCACCCATTCGGGCATAAACTACGACTCTGATCCAGGATTACTCTTTGTGTTTTTACTGGATCCCGGCTAAAAACATGCCGGGATGACGATTTTGGGAGCCTTAACCGTTCTAAATTGATACAGCAATTTCTTAACCGGACAGTGCTGGGTTAGAATGACTAAATGGACGCCCTGAAAAGGTCCGGGTGATGATCTGTTCCGCTTCAATTGTGAGTATTTCAATATGAAAAAAGTTCTTCTTTCAATAACAGCCCTCTGCCTGCTCAGCATATTATTGCCACTCGCCCCTGTCCGGGCAGGTGACCCGACCGAACGGGCCAGACAGATTCTGGCCGAGATCGATGACCTGTGGCGGGCTGAGTCATCCAGAAGCACGGTGACCATGAAGGTGGTCACGGCCAACTATAGTCGCCAGGTGACCATGGAGAACTGGACTCTGGGCAAGGACAAATCACTGGTCAGGATAATCTCGCCCCGCAAGGAGAAGGGTACGGTGACCCTCAAATCTGGTAATGCCATCTACACATACCTTCCCAAGACCGACAGGACCATCCGCCTCACCGCCAGCATGATGATGGGGTCCTGGATGGGCAGCCATTTCACTAATGACGATCTGGTCAAGGAATCGCGGCTTTCCGAAGATTATCTGCCACGGGTCATTTTTGAGGGGATCAGGGACGGTAAAGAGTTGATCGAGTTCGCCCTGGATCCCAAACCGGAGGCACCAGTGGTCTGGGGGCGGATTGTCATCACTGTCCTGGCGGACGGATTTTTGCCCCTGGTCTCCCTTTATTATGACGAGGACATGATCCTGGCCCGGACCATAAATTTTACTAACATAAAGAAGATGGGTGGCCGGAAATTGCCGGCGGTGATGCGGGTGATTCCGGCCGATGAGCCGGGGGAATTCACCGAACTGGTTTACGAGAATATCAGCTTCGGGCTTAACCTTGATGATTCTTTCTTTTCTCTGCAGCAGTTGCGCCGCCGTTAATCTTGTTTTGTCCGTTGTGTAGACCTGATTGTTCGCTGTTGACTATTGTTGCTAGCAACCCCATCTTTGTAGGTTGGGTTAGCAACGCGTAACCCAACATTTTATCCACGCCCACAGCATTTCTTGTTGGGTTTCATCCTTCAACCCAACCTACACTTCTGGTTTATTCCGTGTTTTGTCGAATCATTGTCACGGCTCTTTTCGGAGCTTTTCTTAATAGATCTCCTTAATGAAATCCCTTTCAGTTGTTTCTGAAGAATTATTGACCGTGAACTTGATCCGGCCGATCTCCAGCCCTTCGGAGGTTTCCACCAGGGCTCGCCATTCTCCCTCACGGTAATTCTGCTTATAGGCGTAACCGCGGAAGCCTGCGTCGCGGCCGCCGACGATGTTCAAGGGGATGCGGTCGGTGGTCTGCCATTTGCCCTGGCGATTTTTGATCTGGAAATGAAAGTAGAGTTTGTCCTTGAAGCCACCCGGGGCAAAGATCCGGCTGAACAGGTAGATGCGGTCACCTTCCCTGGCCCGGAAATTCTGGTCGCCATGGCTCCAGAAATTCCAGCCGGGAACTTCATGGGAGAGGATGAAACTACCGTTCTGCCTTTCGATATTATGGTAGATGCCGATCTGTTTGAGACTGAGCGGTACCGGCGGGATGATCCCGGCCGCGTAGAGGATCGAAAAGATGACGATAACCGAAGCCGCCGGGACCAGCAGGTAGTTTTTGAGCCTGATAAAATCAACCTCTAACTTCAAGAGGATTTGCCAGAGTGCCAGGATGACCAGCCCGGCACAGAACTGGCTGACCATGAAGATACCGGACCCGGTCCTGCCGATTAGGACGGGTATCAGGTAGATAAAAAAACTGCAGAGACTGATGGTCAGCAGGACCATCTTCATGGTCGGTCCTTTCTGTTTGAAGAACTCGATCTCGTTAAGCAGCAGCAGGACGAAGAGTACCAGCAGCAGCAGGAAGGTGTTGATCAGGGAACCGCTCTTGAAATAGAAGATAACGAAGGCGTTAAGCAGGGCGCCGAGCATGAAGTGGATGGCGTCGTTCTGGTAATCAAAAAAGGCCTTCTCGATCACTCCGGCATTCTGCCGGGGGGCGGCCTCGGTGATCTGCATGATCACCAGGACCATGGTGCAGACCAGGAAGAAGCCATGGCTGATGATGTTGAGAATATTGTCGATCCGGCCCAGGGTCAGGATGTCGAAAAAAAATCCGCCGCTGAAGAACAGGGCCGGCAGGTAAGGGCTCAGCTGCCGGTATCGGCTCAGGGCTGATTCCTGAAC
>CBDVDF010000379.1:0-2523 GCA_965372675.1 uncultured Desulfobacterales bacterium | reverse complement strand
TCCGGTTGAGGCCATACCGAAGGACCTGACCCCGCCGCCAGCCCCGCTAGGGCTGGAGACGATAGCCACCGCCGCAGGCACCAGGCTGTTATGGGAACCAGTTACGGCCACGGATCTGGCCGGTTATCAGATCTTTCGCCGTAGCGACGACCAGGAACTGCGGTTGATCGGCCAGGTTGGCGCCTCGCAAAACTCCTTTGTTGATCCAGACGCCGGGGAGCAAAAAAGATATTATTACCGGCTCAAGGCCTTTGACCGGGCTGAACCGGCCAACAAAAGCCCCTTTTCAGACCAAGTCAAAACAGGACGATAACCACACATGCATCACTTCAACTACCAGAACCATGAACTGTACTGCGAGGAGGTGGCGGTCGCCAGGATCGCCGCCGAGATAGGTACACCCTTCTATCTCTACAGTAGCGCCACCCTCTCCCAGCATTTTACGGCCTTCGACAGCCCTTTCAGTTCCATTCCCCACATCAGCTGCTTTGCGGTCAAATCATGCTCAAACCTGGCGATCCTCCGTCTTTTTGCCAAGCTGGGTGGCGGGGCCGACATTGTCTCAGGCGGCGAGCTTTTCAGGGCCCTGCAGGCCGGGGTGCCGGCCGAGAAGATCGTCTACTCGGGAGTGGGCAAAACCAGGGAAGAGATCGATTACGCCCTCCGTTCGAAGATCCTCCAGTTCAATGTTGAATCTGAACAGGAACTTGAGGTGATCCAGGAAGTAGCGGCGGAGCAGAATCTTATCGCACCGGTTTCGTTCCGGGTTAACCCGGATGTAGACCCGAAGACCCACGCCTACATCTCGACCGGCCTGGCCAAGAACAAGTTCGGGATCCCGATCGATGATGCCCTGGCCGTCTATGAACTGGCCATGCAGATGACCAACATCAAGATCCAGGGAGTCAGCTGCCATATCGGCTCCCAGCTCACCCAGGTCTCACCGTTCATCGAGTCTCTGCAAAAACTCAAACTGTTTATTGGCCGTCTGCAGGAAAAGGGCATCGCCATCAGCCATCTTGACCTGGGCGGCGGCCTGGGGATCCAGTATGAAGAGGAAGCCCCACCCCACCCGGATGAATACGCCGCAGCGATCAAGCAGGAGCTCGGCGAGCTTGACTGCACCCTGATCTTTGAGCCGGGCCGGGTAATTGTCGGTAACGCCGGGATCATGGTGACCAGGGTCCATTACACCAAGCAGGGCCCGGTCAAAAAATTTATCATCGTTGACGCCGGCATGAACGACCTGGCCCGACCCAGTCTCTATGATGCCTACCACGCCATCCTGCCGGTAAAAGAGTCCAGCCTCGCGCCGGAAGTGGCCGATGTGGTCGGACCGATCTGTGAAACCGGTGATTTCCTGGCCCAGGACCGAAAAGTACCGGCCAGCAAACCCGGTGATCTGCTGGCCGTAATGAGTGCCGGCGCCTACGGTTTCTCGATGGCCTCGAACTATAACTCCCGGCCACGGGTTGCCGAGATCCTGGTCAAAGGTAAAGAATTTTTCGTGATCCGGGAGCGCGAAACATACGAGACCCTTATCCAGGGGGAATCGATCCCCCCTTTCCTGCAGGACTGAACCGGAGTGACTTACAAGATGAAAGATCCTCTCCACTTCACCAAGATGAGCGGCACCGGTAACGATTTTATCCTGATCGACAACCGGGACCAGGCGATCAAGAAAGATCAGATGGCAGAACTTGCCAGCCGCGTCTGCCGCCGCCGGTTCTCCGCCGGTGCTGACGGTCTTATCCTGATTGAAAATTCCGAGCAGGCCGATTTCCGCTGGCAATTCTACAACGCCGACGGCAGTGAGGCGGAGATGTGCGGCAACGGGGCCCGCTGTGCGGCCCGTTATGCCCATAGCAGGGGTATCGCCCCGGCCAAAATGCGTTTTGAGACCATCGCCGGCCTGATCGAGGCCCAGATGGTCGGCCAGAATGTCAAGATCAGGCTGACCCCGCCCACCGATATTGTCCTGGCCAGATCCGTCGATCTGGACGGTAGCGAAAAAGAGGTCCACACGATCAACACCGGCGTGCCCCATGCGGTCCATTTTGTCGACGAGGGTTATGAGACCCCGGTTCGCGAGTGGGGCCGTCATATCCGCCACCACAAACTTTTCGAGCCAGCCGGTACCAATGTTAATTTTGTCCAGATGCCGGCCGATGAGCTCTACGTCCGAACCTATGAACGGGGGGTTGAGGACGAGACCATGGCCTGCGGCACCGGCGCGGTGGCCTCCGCCCTGATCGCCGCCTTACACGGCCATGTAACCTCACCGGTAAAGGTCAGGACTTCCGGCGGCGAAGCCCTGATCGTCCACTTTTCGCTGCTTGACACCAGTACCGACCAGGATAACTCCGAGGCCTTACGGCATGAGCAGAGGATAACCGAGGTCTATCTCGAAGGCCCGGCTGCCTTTATCTACGATGGTCAACTGCATAAAGAGGCCCTGTAAGTTTAAATCAGTATCCAGAACACAGGAGTCAGAAATCAGAATAGAAAATCTTTTTACCTTTC
>CBDVDF010000378.1:0-2532 GCA_965372675.1 uncultured Desulfobacterales bacterium | reverse complement strand
TTTGAGAGTGTCGACCCCTTCGAATTCATATGCTTCCTTAAGCTCATCGTAAAGGTCGTTAATCCGTTCCATATAGTCGACGTCAGCCATTTGAGCGACCAGGTCAGCTGTAGCGACCATCCGGCCAATTACCATTTCTTCCGGTGAATTAAAGAGGCCCTTAAGCTGAAGCTCAACATGGAATTTGGTCGTGGAGATTATGATCGGCACCAGATCAACACTGCGGGGCGGCCAGTTGTGCTCGGCAAGATATGAGCCGGCCAGGGCCATACTTCGTTCTTCGTGATTGAACGAATACTTGCCGCCGCGACCATCAGGGTCGCCGGTTTCCTTGATATAGCCGGCATCATGGAAGAGGGCGCCGGCGAGGGCAACCAGGAAAATATCTTCCGACAGGCGGGGGTGGTCCCGGTCGTTGTAGCGATTCCAGCCGCCGATCATCCTGGCGGTGAGCAGGGCGACATCTATGGCGTGACCGATATTGTGATAACCGGTCTGGCAATCCTGGTGGGATGGCCATTTTCCCTCATAGAGCTCGGTGACATCGGAAATGAGAGTATCAAGGCGCTGTGAATCTGAGCCGAACTCGGAGGCGTAGATCTCCTTGATCAGTGAGACCCTGATCTTGATGTCGCTCTGATCGTTATCTATTGAGGTACCCTCCTGGGTCATCAATAATCTCCCTCGGCACTTTAAAGATGAAGGTCGTAAGGATAGACTTCCCCAACCTTTAATTAGAAGAAAAATAGCAGTTTCTGCCGGTAAAGGTCAATGTTTTTCCATGTCTTTGACCGCTATTTAACAATAAAGTTTACCCTTTTGAGCTCTTTTTGTCGGTTAGATCTCCGCCAGGCAGGTGTTTTTTGATCCAGAAAACAAAACAGTCTTGAAAAGTTTCTGACATGAACTATTATTCCACTCTTTATTCTAACGGGCCGAGCGGATGATCTGTCGGGCCGTCATTATCTTTTTTTCGATCCCGATCAGCGGGATGGAGGTTTGAAAATGGCCAAAACCATTGCACAGAAAATATTTGCGGCCCATACCCGGGATATTCCAACTCCGGGCAATGTGGTCCTCGATCTTGACGTGGTGATGTGTCATGAGATCACCACCCCGATAGCCATCAACGACTTGGTGGCGAGGGGAATGGACCGGGTTTTCGACCCGGAGAAGATCAAGGTAGTTATCGATCATGTCACCCCCTCCAAGGATTCAAAAACCGCCACCCAGGCCAAGATCCTTCGTGATTGGGCCAAGCGGCAGAATATTCCGGATTTCTTTGATATTGGTGCCAACGGGGTGTGTCATGCCCTGTTCCCGGAAAAGGGCTTCGTTCGGCCCGGTTATACGATAATTATGGGTGACTCCCATACTTGCACCCACGGGGCATTTGGGGCTTTTGCCGCCGGGGTCGGCACCACTGACCTGGAGGTCGGCATCCTCAAGGGAGTCTGTTCTTTCCGGGAGCCTGAGACCATGCGGGTCAACCTCAACGGCTCATTATCCGAAGGAGTTTATGCCAAGGATGTTATTCTCAGGATCATCAAAGAATTGACGGTCAACGGTGCTACTGATATGGTCATGGAGTTTCATGGCCCGGTCGTCGAGCAGATGAGCATGGAGTCAAGGATGACCCTCTGCAACATGGCCATAGAGGCCGGCGGGACCTGCGGGATATGCATGCCGGACCGGGTTACGGCCGAATACCTCTGGCCGTTCATCGGCAGCGAATATGCGACCATTGATGAGGCGGTGGCGGAATTTGCCAAATGGCATTCAGATCCGGATGCCGTTTACGCCAGGGAATTCGAACTCGATGTCAGTGATCTGGTCCCGCAGGTTACTTATGGATTCAAACCGGACGAGGTCAAGGACATCACCGAATTGGAAGGGGCCAGGATCGACCAGGTCTACATCGGTTCGTGTACCAATGGCCGGATAGAAGACCTTCGTGAGGCGGCCCGGATCATCGCCGGTCGTAAAGTCGCCGCAGGGGTCCGAGGGATACTCTCCCCGGCCACACCTAAGGTTTATAGCGAGGCCATGGCCGAAGGTATCATTCAGCAATTTATGGAGGCGGGTTTCTGCGTGACCAACCCTACCTGCGGCGCCTGTCTGGGGATGAGTAACGGGGTCCTGGCCAAAGGCGAAATATGTGCTTCTACCACCAATCGTAATTTTAGTGGTCGGATGGGCAAGGGTGGCATGGTTCACCTGATGAGCCCCCTTTCCGCGGCCGCGGCTGCGGTGTCCGGCTATATCACCGATCCCCGGCCCCTGCTCGACCGATAGCCAAGGAGAATATTGATGAAGAAGACATTTGCCGGTCCTGCTATCTGTCTGGACAGGAATGACATAAATACCGACGAGATCATTCCGGCCAGGTATCTGACCGAAAACAGCAAGGAAGCCCTGAAGCCATTCATCCTTGAGGACCTGACCCTGGAAGGTTTTGATCCGGCCTCAGAAAAGATGCAGAAGGCGGCGGTAGTTATTACCCGGGCTAATTTCGGCTGTGGATCTTCCCGT
>CBDVDF010000377.1:0-2539 GCA_965372675.1 uncultured Desulfobacterales bacterium | reverse complement strand
CTTCAAATAATCAAGTCGATTATAGGTTAGTCACATGGCAACCAAGTCATGGTAGTCCGTGACATACCGGATGAAGATATTGAAGCGGAAGGCTACGATGCTTTCGTGACCGAGCAACCGGTTGGCCTGATGATCCAGCAGGCTGACTGTCAGGCGGTGATCTTCCATGATCCGGTTAAAAGAGTTATCGGGGCGGCGCACGTTGGCTGGCGGGGTAGTGTTGCTGGAATGATCGGTGAGACGGTCAGGACAATGACCGACAATTTTGATTCAGACCCGGCTGATCTGCTGGCGGCAGTCAGCCCCTCGCTTGGTCCTTGTTGTGGTGAATTTGTTAATTATCGTCAGGAATTTCCTGAATGGATGCATCGTTTCCAGGTGCGGCCCGACCACTTTGATTTCTGGGAGATCAGCCGTATGCAATTGCAGGAAGCTGGCGTGGCGGCAACAAATATAACCGTTGCCGGGGTTTGCACTTGCTGCAGCAATGATTATTTTTCTTATCGTCGCTTAAGGGGCACCGGTCGTTGTGCGACTATTATTGGGCTGCTCGGTTAGTATGTATAAAGAGAGAGGATGAGAGAGACTGCTTTGTTACCCTGCAGGGCTCCTCACAGAGACGAATATCAGGCCATAGGGACAGTGTCTAATCGTCAGCAGGTTTCGTATGCTGACAATTAAATTCTCTCCCCGGATAATGTAAGCCCCCGTGAAGTTCAGTAGACAGGAGATCAATTGAATAAGGCTGATACTGCCAGAGCCAGGGCCATTGCGGTTCTGGAACAATGGGAAGAACAAACGGTCTCGATTGATCTGTTGCTGGAGAGGGAATTGCGGCGGCCGTTCAATGATCCGCGCGATGGCCAGTTATGCCGGGCCCTGGTTTATGGAACGGTTCGGTGGCTTGGTTATCTGGACTGGGTCCTGGCCAGGTATTCCAAGCACCCCCTTAAGAAGATGAAGCCCATGACCAGGCAGACTTTGCGGACCGGTTGCTATCAACTGTTGTTCATGGACCGAATTCCGGCCTCAGCGGCGATCAATGAGGCGGTCGGCATCCTTAAGGCTAACGGTCAGCCCCGCTGGTTGACGGGATTTGTCAACGGAGTGTTGCGGCGGATAAATCGGGAACAAGATTCTCTGCCGGTGCCCTGTAGATCGGGGCAGCAGGGCATTGAAGAGTATGACTTGTTCAGCCATCCCCGCTGGCTTTATGAGCGCTGGTGCAGACGTCTTGGTCTGGAGCGGACCACTCAGATATGTCTGGCCAATAATCGACAGGCTGCTCTTAGTCTGCGGGTTATTGGTGTAGCCCGTGAAGATTACCTTGAGAAGTTGGCTCAAGCCGGGATTGCGGCGAAGAAGAGCCTCTATGCCACGCAGGCGGTTGTTTTGGAAGAATACAAGGGTCTGGTGTCAGAACTGCCCGGGTACGATACAGGGGCTTTTCAGGTCCAGGATGAAGCGGCGCAACTGGCCACCGGCCTGATGGGAGATCTGTTGCCGGCGGGACGTTATCTTGATGGTTGTGCCGGCCTCGGTGGCAAGACCACCCATCTGGCCGAAATGCTGCCCCCAGATGCCACCCTGCTGGCAGTTGAACCGGAGCAGCATCGCTATGAACTTCTCGGTGAGAATCTCCGTCGGTTGGGCCTTGATGGCAGGGTAGAGACAGTTTGCGGGCGGCTGGAGGATATTGATGCTAAAGACAAATTCGATGGCATCCTCATAGATGCGCCTTGCTCCGGCCTGGGAGTGATCAGAAGGCATCCTGATATCCGCTGGAACAGGAAGGAGGGTGGTCTGGCCCGTTATCAGACCGGTCAGCTCGCTTTGCTGGATCGGGCGGCCGGACTTCTGGAAAAGGGCGGGGTACTGGTTTATATTACCTGCAGTACCGAGCCGGAAGAGAACGAGCTGGTGGTCGAGAAATTTCTGGTGGGGCATCCCGGCTTCTCTGTCGATGATTGTCGGAGTTATTTGCCGGAGCAAGCCAGTTCTCTGGTTGATGAGCAAGGTTTTTTTCGGACTATGTCGGATCAGGGCCTTGATGGGTTTTTTGGTGCAAGGCTTATAAACAAGTAAAAAGGCAAAAGGGAAAAGTGAGTATTTGGTCGCTAGTTTCCGGTTATCTCGATTTTCTTATTCGTCATTCGGAGTCGAAGTTTATACCCCTCAAGGGGGTACTGAAAAGAGTGCCCTTTATGGGTGCTACCTCGAGGAGCTGGCGACGAAAAATCTTAAACTCGGGTGGTGGGACTATACAGAAAGATCTCTCTCTTTGTTCGAGATGACAGGGCAATGGAGAGATCGCCGCGGTCATTCCATTCCCTCGCGATGACGAAGTTTAGTCTCGTCACTGTAAGATGCACCCTGAAGGGCATTTTACCCCTTGAGGGTACGAGGAACCCTTCAGGGTGACGAAGCAGTCGCTCCTTTATATGACAAACAGGATTACAACCATTCTACCAAAATACCGAAGGGTCTTGTGGTACTTGTTAAAATCTCCTTATAACTATTAACTTTTAATTTTCATATA
>CBDVDF010000376.1:0-2546 GCA_965372675.1 uncultured Desulfobacterales bacterium | reverse complement strand
CCTGGCCGGTGTGACCCCGCCCAGATCCCTGGGTATGGCTCGGTACATGAAAAAATTCGTCCCGGGCATGGATGTGCCGGATTCGGTCATCGACCGCCTTAAAGGGGCCAGCGACAAGGAAGATGAAGGTATCAATATCTGTGTTGATATCATTAATCAGGTCAGGGAGATCAAAGGTGTCTCTGGTGTGCACATCATGGCTATCGAATGGGAGAGTGCGGTACCCGAGATAACCAGCAGGGCAGGCCTGGGTACACGTCCTGAAGTTGATGAAACCGTCGAAGCAGTTGTTGCCACAACAGCTGCTGCAGAAACAGAAATAGTAATCAGGGATGTTGGAGAAGCCGAAATTCCTGGCGCTGATACGGATACAGTCCTGGCAGCGGCCAAGGTAGAGGCAGAGAAGATCGTCGCTGAAGCGAGAGCAGAGGCTGCGAAAATGCGGTCCGAGGCTGCCGGCGGATCTGCTCCGACTACTGTTCACGAAAATATTGAATCAGAGGATGCGGGAGAACACGAAATGAATGAGAGAGAACGCCAGTTGGCCCTTGATACAGTCCGGACCGGCCTTGAGGCACTTAAGAAGTCTTTTGGCCTGTCCGATGACCAGTTTGAGGCTTTGGTTAAATTTGCCACCACCGAAGCCATCTTAATGAAGGAACCTCCGGCCGGTGTATCTGCTCCGGCGGCTCCAGCAGCACCTGCTGCTCCGGCCAAGCCATCCGCACCGGCAACTCCTGCCGCCCCGGCAGCCCCGGCTGTTGATCAGGCAAAGCAAGCGGCAGAGGCCGCTGCCAAGAAAGAGGCCCAGGAGAAGTTGGCTGCAGAAGAGGCGGCTAAAAAGGCTGCTGCTGAGGCGTCTGCCAAAGAAGAGGTCGAGAAGAAAGCTGCTGTAGAGGCTGCCAGCAAAGATGCAGAAAAGGCAGCCGAACCGGAGAAAAAGCCGGCCAAGAAAGCTGCTGCAACCGGAGATGCTCCGGCAGGTTCTACCGCCTTAGCGGCCGAGGAGACCAGCCTGGCTGAGCGCTCAAGCAAAGTTTCGGAAGATAATTACAAAGCTACCTACACCGGCAAGATCAGAGAAATCGTTCTTGGTTCCGGTGATAACACCATCACTGTCGGCGGTACCGACACCATGCCATTCCAGCTTTATGAAGGCAGCATGCCGAACAAGCCGCTGATCGCCATGGAGATCCTTGATGCTGAACCGGATGAGTGGCCCGAGACTTTGACCCGTCATTTTGCAGGGGTCATGGGTAATCCGGTCGACTGGGCCCGGAAATGTGTTAACGATTATCAGGCTGAGGCCATCTGTCTGTCGCTGATCAGCACCGACCCCAATGGTGAGAACAAGTCTTCTGCTGATGCCGCAAAGGTGGCGGCTGAAGTGATCAACAATATCGATGTGCCGATGATCCTCTGGGGTTGCGGTAATGCCGAAAAGGACACCGATACCCTCCGTGAGATCACCGCCATGATCGGCGACAAAAAGGTCTGCCTGGCGCCTTTGTCAGATACAAATTATCGATCGATAGGTGCTACTGCCATGGCATTCCAGCACCCGATGGTCGCTGCTTCGCCAATCGATGTCAACCTTGCCAAGCAGCTCAATATTCTCATGGAGAACCTCGGTATTTCACTTGATTCCGTCTTGATCGATCCTTCCATCGGGGCTCTGGGATACGGGATTGAATATACCTATTCGGTAATGGAAAGAATTCGTCTCGCCGCTCTGACCCAACAGGATGAGAAGCTGCAGGTGCCGTTTATCTGTAACCTCGGTCGTGAGGTCTGGAAGGCTAAGGAAGTAAAACTGCCAAGTGATGAATTGCTTGGCGATCAGGAACGACGTGGCGTTCTAATGGAGGCAATGACTGCATCCTGTATGCTGATGGCCGGCGGGGAAGTTCTGATCATGAGGCATCCGCAAGCTGTCGCTCTTACCAAGTCGCTTATTAACGGCCTTAGTGATTAAAAGATTCTGCGTATTTCGGTTTTGTTGGCCGAAAAGCCCAGATCATAAATATATCAGGAGTTACAAATGTCCAAGATCATCTGTTCAGCCGCTATCAGGGGCGCTCACAAGATTATCGACATGGCCGAAGAGAAATTTGAGGCGGCCACTAAAAAATATGGTGCGGAGCAGGCAGTAGAGTTTCCCAATACCGCCTATTTTCTGCCGGTCATCTACTCTATGCTCGGCGCCAAGGTCGAAAGCCTTGGCGACATGAAAGATATTTTCCTGGAATGCCGGAAATTATTGCCGCCCCAGGTTACCGATGATCTCTGGCTTCCTTATCTGGGACCGGCCCTCGATGCCGGGATGGCCACTTTCTTTGCCGAGGAGATGTATGAAGCGATTCGCTACCTCGATTCGCCTGATTACTACACCAAGACGGAAGATCCCACCTCAGAGAATATCTGGTTGGGCGCTGCCGATGACGTGATCTTCCGGAAGAGGGGCGTCGAGTTTGTTGATGGTACCGCGCCCGGTTTTGCCGCGATCATGGGATCACCGCCCAACAAGGAGATCGCCAGCAAGATTG